>NZ_BAAAKJ010000356.1:0-2443 GCF_039527695.1 Kitasatospora putterlickiae | reverse complement strand
CGCGCCCCGCTCCGCGGGCGGCGCGGGCCGCGGCGGCGCACCGGCGGGCACGTGCAGGACGCGGCAGCCGCGGCCGGCGAAGTCGGCGAACCACTCGTCGTGGAAGAAGAGCAGCAGCCCCTCGGCGGGCAGCGGCCAGCGGCCGGTGTCCGGTCCGGCGGCTTCGAAGGCGGCGGCGAGCGCCGCGCAGTCGAGTTCGGCGAGCAGCTGCATCGGGCGGCCGGCGACCTGCGGCCAGCCGGTGCCCTCCGGCAGCGCGGGCAGCCCGCCGAGCCGCCCGGCGGCCTCGTCCTCCGGGCCCCGGTCCCGCACCGGGTCGAGGACGAGGGAGGACCGGAACAGTCCGTGGACCAGCGGCGCCAGCCGCTCCCCGGCCCGGGCGCGGATCAGCTCCGCGACCTCGCCGGGTATCGGCGGAACGCCCTCGCCGGGTATCGGCGGAACGCCCTCGCCGGGGGCGGTCACGGGGGTGTCGGTGGTCACGGGTTCGGCCATGCGCCAAGCCTGCCACGAGGGTCCGACAACGCCGGGGCGCGAGTCCCGGCCGGGAACGGCCAAGGCCCCGCCAGGCGCCTGGGGACGACGGGCACCTGACGGGGGTTCATGGACGGGTACGGGGGCGTGGGTGGTCAGGCGCAGACGACCTCGTTGCCGGCCACGTTGAAGATGCCGGAGTCGCTGGCCGTGCCGTTCGCGTACTCGTAGTAGAGGTAGGTGTAGAAGTCGATCCGCGCGCCGTTGCCGCAGACCGAGTCGGCGCCGACGGTGTAGGTCAGGGTGACCGTGGTGGTGGCGCCGGCCGCGACCGGGACGGAGTGGTGGACCAGCCCGTTGGTGGCACCGGTGTCACAGCTGGTGACGTTGCCGCCACAGGAGGAGAAGGCGTACTTGAGGCCGGTGTTCAGGGTGGTGGCGTACGTCGGCTGGATGGACTCGTAGACGAACTGGGCGGGGGTGTCGTGCGGGTTGGTCAGGGTGAGCGTCAGGGTGACGTCGGAGCCCGGGGTGGCGGTCGTCTTGTCGACGGAGACGGAGAGCACCGGGGTGCCTGCGTGGGCGGGGGTCGCCGACAGCAGCAGGGCGACGAGGAAGGCGAGGATCGCGGGGAGGCCGAAGCGGCTCAGGAATGAAGTGCGCATGACCAAAGAGCGTAAGCGGCGGACCGGGCGCCGGAGGCGGCCTCCGCCCGGGCCCGTACCGGCATATGACCGGGGAGCGGACACCGGGGCCATTACCTTCCGGTTCCTTCGCGGCCGGGCGGCCGGAGCCCTACCCTCCGCGCCCGCCCGCGCGGGGCGGCGGCCGCCCCGCCGGCCCGTCCGGCTCGATCAGCGCGGTGGCGGCAGGATCGCGCAGAGCGCCTCCAGCGCCGCCGGGTAGGCGTGGTCGGGCGGGGTCGCGTAGCCGACCACCAGGCCGTCCACGGCCGGCATCGCCTCCGGCGCGAGGAGCGGGTGCCGGAAGTCCGCCAGCCCGTCCAGGGCCAGCCCCCGGCAGGCGGCAGCCTCGACCACCGGGCGCTCGGTGCCGGGCGCGAGCCGCAGCACCGCGTGCAGTCCGGCCGCGATCCCGGTGACCTCGATGTGCGGGGCCCGTTCGGCCAGCGCGTCGACCAGCCGGTCGCGCCGGTCGCGGTAGCGGCGGCGCATCCGCCGCACGTGCCGGTCGTAGCCGCCCGAGTCGATGAACTCCGCCAGGGTCAGCTGGTCCAGCGCGCTCGCCCAGGCCTCCCGCTCGCCCTTGGCGGCGAGCACCCGGTCCACCAGGTGGTCGGGCGGCACCATCCAGCCGAGCCGCAGCGCGGGGCTGAGGCTCTTGCTGGCCGTCCCGAGGTAGACCACCCGCTCCGGGTCCAGGCCCTGCAACGCGCCGACCGGCTGCCGGTCGTAGCGGAACTCGCCGTCGTAGTCGTCCTCCAGGACCAGGCCGCCGCGCCCGCGCGCCCAGTCGACCACCGCCGCCCGGCGGCCCGCGTGCAGGGGTCCCCCGGTCGGGAACTGGTGGGCGGGGGTGAGCAGCGCGGCGCGGACCTCGGGGTGGTGCGCCAGGGCGCCGGTCCGCGCGCCGTGCTCGTCGAGCGGGAGCGGGACGGTGGTGACCCCGGCCGCGGCCAGCAGGCCGCGGTGGAAGCCGAGGCCGTAGCCCTCGACGGCGAGCGGGCCGGCGTCCAGGGCGGGGAGCGCGGAGCGCGGCCCGTCGAACAGCAGGCGCAGCGCGTGGGCGAAGCCGGAGCAGACCACGATCCGGTCCGGGTCGGTCCGCACCCCGCGGGCCCGGGCGAGGTAGTCGGCGAGCACCTCCCGCAGTTCGCGCCGGCCCTGCGGGTCGCCGGGCCCGAAGGCCTCGCTGGGCGCGGCGGTGAGCGCGAGGTCCCCGGCGGCGAGCCAGGCGCCGCGCGGGAAGGCGGCGGCGTCGGGCTGGCCCTGTCGCAGGTCGTGGGCGG
>NZ_BAAAKJ010000355.1:11078-12798 GCF_039527695.1 Kitasatospora putterlickiae | reverse complement strand
GGGCGGCGCTTCGTCTTCGCCGCGGCCGGCACCTTCTCGGTCGCCGCGGTGACGCTCGGCGGCGTCGGCACCATCGCCGGCGGAGACGACCAGCACGGCACCTCGGTCAGCCCGGCCGGGGGCGGCCGGGGCGGAATGGTCCCGATGAACGCCCAGGTGCCGGCGGTGGACCTGCCGCTGCGCCCGGTGGCGGTCACCCGGGGCGCGACACCGTACGAGCTGCCGGAGCGCACGCCGAGCTCGGGCGTGGCCGGTCTGCACCACGAGAACCGATAGGCACCAGGCGTCCCTCGGGTCCTGATCATCGGCGGGTCTTCACCACGGCTTCATCACACCGGGGGTCATGGACCCGCCGATGGCCATTACGCTGTGGGGAGCGTTTGTCCGATCCGATCGCGAGCTTAGGGAGCTTTGGTGTTCAGCGACGTGGGCACACTGGAGATCCTGACCCTGGTCGTCATGGCCATCGTGGTCTTCGGTCCGGACAAGCTGCCGAAGCTGATCCAGGACGCCATGGGCTTCATCCGGAAGGTCCGGTCCTTCGCGGACACCGCGAAGGAGGACATCCGCAGCGAGCTGGGTCCGGAGTTCAAGGACTTCGAGTTCGAGGACCTCAACCCGAAGACCTTCGTGCGCAAGCAGCTGATGGGCGGCGAGGAGGACCCGCTGGGCCTCAAGGAGATGCGCGACACCCTCGACATCCGCTCGGTGCTGGACGACAAGCCGGCCGCCCCGGTGAACGGCACCGGCCGCGCGGGCAGCGTCTCCTTCGACAAGTCCGCCGCCCCGGCCCCCGCCACCGCCTCCGCCGGAGCCCCGCTCGCCCCCGGTGAGCGGCCCCCGTTCGACCCCGACGCGACCTGATCGCACGGCCTTCTCGCTGACACCGGCGCCCCGCCAACCACACGGTTGAGCGGGGCCCCGGCCGGTGCGCCGCTATTGTGCTGATTGTTCCCGCTGTGCCGTCTGTCACTTTCCGGTCCGATCCGGGCCGAAGGCGGTCGGCGGGGGCGCCGCGGTGCGCCACGATGGGAGCGCGCCACGGCAGGCAAACGTCGTTTGAGGAGGCCCCGGGGATGGACACGACGAGTCAGGCGGTCGGGACGGCCACGGCCGGCGGACCCGTGGTCGGTGGACAGGCCGGCCCGGCGGACCCGCTGGTGCCGTACCTGTCCGCGGACTTCCCCTGGTACGGCCTGGACGAGGGCTGGTCCGGCCGCCGCTTCCTGCTGCCGAGCGGCTTCGGCGGCCCGCGGGCCGGCACCCACGGCACCGTCGACTACGGCAGCCTCGGCCACGGCGAGGAGCCGGCCCGCCAGTACGAGCCGCGCGACGTGCGGAAGTTCGCCGTGGTGGTCACCGTCGCCCGCCGGGAGAGCCGCCGCAGCGCCGACAACACCGGCACCCTGGAGGCGACGTCCGCCTCCTCCGCCGCCTGGCTGGCGGGCTCCGGACTGCTCGCCGCCACCTGGCCGGGCCAGCTGGACCGCGCGCGGCGCCAGGACTGGCTGGACCAGCAGTCCACGCTCGCCTGGGACCTCGCCGACGACCTGGAGGGCCCCGGCTGGTCCCCCCTCAGCCTCCCGGTGAACGGCCTGCCCCAGCCGTTCCGCTACCGCGAGTCCGAGTACGGCTGGGTGCTCGCCGGCGAGGCCCCCGGCGTCCTGCTGGGCGCCTACGGCCGCGGCGTCAGCGCCTACGGCGCGGGCTTCGCCGCCGT
>NZ_BAAAKJ010000355.1:0-10917 GCF_039527695.1 Kitasatospora putterlickiae | reverse complement strand
GGCGGCCGTCGTCGCCGCCCTCGCGCAGGCGGACGTCGATCGGGATCGAGCCGAGCACCGGGACGGTGGCGCCGACGGTGCGGGTGAGCGCGTCCGCGACGGTCTGGCCGCCGCCGGTGCCGAAGACGTCGATCATCTCGTCGCAGTGCGGGCAGGGCATGCCGGACATGTTCTCGATCACGCCGACGATCTTCTGGTGGGTCTGCACCGCGATGGTGCCGGCCCGCTCGGCGACCTCGGCGGCGGCCATCTGCGGGGTGGTGACGATGAGGATCTCCGCGTTGGGGACCAGCTGGGCCACCGAGATGGCGATGTCGCCGGTGCCGGGCGGCAGGTCCAGCAGCAGGACGTCGAGGTCGCCCCAGTACACGTCGGCGAGGAACTGCTGGAGCGCGCGGTGCAGCATCGGGCCGCGCCAGACCACCGGGGCGTTGCCCGGGGTGAACATGCCGATCGAGATGACCTTCACGCCGTTCGCCTGCGGCGGCATGATCATGTCCTGGACCTGGGTGGGCCGGCCCTCGACGCCCAGCATGCGCGGCACACTGTGGCCGTAGATGTCGGCGTCCACCACGGCGACCTTCAGGCCGTCGGCGGCCATCGCCGCGGCCAGGTTGACGGTCACCGAGGACTTGCCGACGCCGCCCTTGCCGGAGGCGACCGCGTAGACGCGGGTCAGCGTGCCGGGCTTGGCGAACGGGATCTCCCGCTCGGGGGCGCCGCCGCGCAGCAGCTGGGAGAGCTCCTTGCGCTGCTCGTCGCTCATCACGTCGAGCTCGACCTCGACGCCGGTCACGCCGGGGACCCGGCCGACGGCCTCGCGGACCCGGGTGACGATGGTGTCGCGCATCGGGCAGCCCGAGACGGTCAGGTAGACCGCGACCCGCACGGCGCCGCCCTCGCCGATCTCGACCGATTTCACCATGCCGATCTCGGTGATCGGGCGGTTGATCTCCGGGTCGTTGACGGTCGCCAGCGCCTGGCGCACGGACTCCTCCGTGGCGCCGGCCGCGACCTCTGTCTCGTTGGCCATGCCTTGATGGTACGGCGCCGCGCGGGGTGCATAACCGGTCGGTAGCGTGCCGCGGGTCACAGCATCTCGGGGGCCTCCCGGCGTTCGTCGATCTCCTTGAGCAGCGCCTGGAGTTCGGAGCGCACGAAGTCCCGGGTGGCGACCTCGCCGAGGCCCTGGCGCAGCGCCGCGACCTCGCGGGTCAGGTACTCGGTGTCGGCGATGTTGCGGTCGCTGCGGGCGCGGTCCTGCTCCATGTTGACCCGGTCCCGGTTGTCCTGCCGGTTCTGCGCCAGCAGGATCAGCGGCGCCGCGTAGGAGGCCTGGAGGGAGAGCATCAGGGTCAGGAAGATGAAGGGGTAGTCGTCGAACCGGGCGGCGCCGGGCAGCAGGGTGTTCCAGGCGACCCAGAGGATGATCACCACCGTCATCCAGACGAGGAACCGTCCGGTGCCCAGGAAGCGGGCGATCCGCTCGGAGAGCTTGCCGAAGGCCTCCGGGTCGTAGGACGGCAGGGTGATCAGCCCGGGGCGGGCGGTGCGCGGCTGGTCGAGCCGGCTGCGCGGGCCCGGGCCGGTGGCGGCGGGCTCGGCGCGGCGGTCCCGGGCGCCGCCCTCGCGGGCGCGCAGCTCGCGCAGCTGGCGCAGTTCCCGCAGCTCGCCCTGGAGCCGCTGGCGCGGGGACTCGTCCCGCCGGCCCTTGCGGTCAGCGTCCACCGGTCACCTCTCTCTCGTCGGCGGGTTCGCCGTGCAGCGAGGCCTCCCGCCAGTCCTCCGGCAGCAGGTGGTCGAGCACGTCGTCCACGGTGACCGCGCCGACCAGGTGGTCCGCGTCGTCGACGACCGGCGCGGCGACCATGTTGTAGGTCGCCAGGTAGCTGGTGATCAGCGACAGCGGGGTGTCCGGCGGCAGCGGGTCGAGGTCGTCGTCGACCAGCGAGCCGACCAGGGTGTACGGGGGCTCGCGCAGCAGCCGCTGGAAGTGCACGGTGCCCAGGTACTTGCCGGTCGGGGTCTCGTTCGGCGGGCGGCAGACGAAGACCTGGGCGGCCAGCGCCGGCTTGTGGTCGGAGACCCGCACCCGGGCCAGCGCCTCGGCCACCGTGGCGTCCGGCTCCAGCACGATCGGCTCGGTGGTCATCAGACCGCCGGCGGTGTTCTCCTCGTAGGTCAGCAGCCGGCGCACCGGTTCGGCCTCGTCCGGCTCCATCAGCTGGAGCAGCCGCTCGGCCTCGTCGCCGGGCAGCTCGGAGAGCAGGTCGGCGGCGTCGTCGGGGTCCATCGCCTCCAGGATGTCGGCGGCCCGTTCGTCCTTCAGCTTGCCGATGATCTCGACCTGGTCGTCCTCGGGCAGCTCCTCCAGGACGTCGGCGAGCCGTTCGTCGTCGAGCGCGGCGGCGACCTCGGCGCGGCGCTTGGCGGACAGGTGGTGCATGACGTTGGCGAGGTCGGCGGCGCGCAGCTGGTCGAAGGTGGCGAGCAGGTTGGCGGCGCCCTGGTTCTCCTCGGGCAGGGTGAAGCCGGTGACGTCCTGCCAGTCCAGGGTGAGCGACTCGCCGCGTGCCTTGCGCAGCCGGCCGACCCGGCCGACCTGGACGAAGACCTTGCCGATCTCCCACTCGCGCAGCCGGCTCTGGGTCATCGCGACGTCCAGGACGGTGACCTCCTGGCCGGTCTTGGTCCAGGCGACGGTGCGGTCCAGCAGTTCGGCGAGGACGAGCGTCTCGGCGGGGCGCTGCTCGAAGCGGCGCATGTTGATCACACCGGTGGTGATCACCTGGCCGGACTCCAGACTGGTCACCCTGGTCATCGGCAGGAAGATCCGGCGCCGGCCGACCACCTCCACCACCAGGCCGAGCACCCGGGGCGGGCGGCCGCTGACCCGCAGCGCGACCACGACGTCCCGGACCCGGCCGACCTGGTCGCCGTTCGGGTCGAAGACGGCGATGCCGGACAGGTGCGAGATGAAGACCCGGTTGCCTGGCCCTGCCATGGACGTCTGGACTCCCTCGCTCGCTCGACGCCTGGTCGGGCGCGGCGGGCACGCCCCGCGGCCAAGGCTACTCGGGCATCTCCGACCAGGCTCGGCGAAAGCCGGGCGAATCGGACGGCGGGGGGAGGGTGCGGGGGTGGCGGGGTGTCAGCCCTTGCGGCGCTTGAGCAGCAGCTTCGGCAGGCCGGCCGGGATCGGGCGGCGGGTGGTGGCCGGGGTGGGCATCGGGGCCGCGACGTGCGGGTCCTCCGGCATCGCGCCGGGCCGCTCGGCGAGTTCGGCGCCCGCCGCTCCGGCCGGCTCCAGCCGCAGCACCCGGCACTCGCGGGCCCAGCGGTCGGCCATGGTGTCGGTGTCCGGCGCGTTCAGCCGCTTGCCCTTCAGTTCCTCGACGGCGCCCAGCCAGGCCTCGCCGCCCGGGGCCAGTTCGACCACCCGGGCCGGCCAGCCGGTCAGCCGGCCGCCCTTGTCCTTGCTGCGGACGGTCACCGTGGCGCCCGTCCCGCCGGCCAGGCCGTGCAGCGGCTGCTCGGCGCCGTCGCCGACCACCACCACCGCGCCGTCGTGCCAGGCGTGCCAGAGCGCCCGCGCGTGCTCCTGGCCGTCCGCCCGGACCCAGAGCAGGCCGGACTTCTTCGCGGCCTCCTCCAGGAGGGCCCGGTCGAGGAAGGCGTCGGCGGTCGCGGCTGCGGCAGGCGTACGGTCCATGGCGCACAGCGTACGGCCTGCGCCGGGCGGGGGAGGGTCCACGGTTCGGGCGACAGTTCCATGGGCGGCGCACGGGCCTTACCGTAGGAGCCGCCCTGACCCGGCCCCTGACCTGCCCCGCCCCGCAACGCCGACCCGAGGAGCGCCGTGCCCGCCGCCCGGCCCGAGACCGCCGCCCCCGCCGCGGTCGCCGCCCCCATACCCGCCGCAGCCGTCGGCCCCGCACGCCCGCTCCCCAGGACGGACCTGCTGCTGCTCGCCGTCTCCGTCGCCGGGATCTCGCTCTCCGCCCCGCTGATCAGCGCCACCGCCGCGCCCGCCCTGGCCATCGCCTTCTGGCGCAACCTCATGTCGGTCGGCGTGCTCGGGCCCTGGGCGCTGCTGCGCCACCGCGCCGAGCTGCGCGCCGTCCCCCGCCGCGCGCTGCTGCTCGCCATGGCGGCCGGTGTCCTGCTCGCCGTCCACTTCGCGCTCTGGATGCCCAGCCTGCGGATGACCTCGGTGGCCTCCGCGACCGCCCTGGTCACCACCACCCCGCTGTGGACCATCGTGCTGATGCGGCTGCTCGGGGTGCGGGCGCCCCGGATGGTGTGGCTGGGCACCGCCGTGGCCTTCGCCGGGGTGCTGGTGCTCACCGGCGTCGACCTGTCGCTCTCGCCGCGCGCCCTGGCCGGCGACGCCCTGGCGCTCGCCGCCGGGCTCGCCGCCGCCGGCTACCTGCTGCTCGGCGCCGAGGTGCGGCGCACCGTCAGCACCACCGCGTACACGCTGGTCTGCTACACCACCACGGCGGCCGTGCTGCTGGTGGTCTGCCTGGCCGCCGGGACGCCGCTGTCCGGCTGGCCCGCCGGGGTCTGGTGGCAGATCGTGCTGCTGATGGTCACCGCCCAGCTGCTCGGCCACTCGCTCAGCAACCGGGTGGTGCGCACCCTCGGCCCCTCGGTCACCTCGACCGCGATCCTGCTGGAGACCCCGGGCGCCGCGCTGATCGCCGCGCTCTGGCTCGGCCAGTGGCCCCCGGTCGCCGCCTACCCGGCGGTGCTGCTGATCCTGGCCGGCCTGGTCCTGGTCGCCCGCGCCGACCGGCGCTAGGGCGGCGTCGTAACAGCGTCGTGCCGACGTGGGGCTGCGTTGTGCCGGCATGGGACGGCATGGCACGGCGTGGCACGGCGTGGGACGGCCGGGCGGCCCGGGAGGCGCCCTACAGCCAGCCGTTGCGGCGGAAGCCCCGGTACATGCCGACGCAGATCAGCACCACGCTGCCCAGCACCATCGGGTAGCCGTACTTGTGGTGCAGCTCCGGCATGTAGTCGAAGTTCATCCCGTACACGCCGGTGATCATGGTCGGCACGGCGAAGATCGCCGCCCACGCGGTGATCTTGCGCATGTCCTCGTTCTGCGCCACCGACACCTGCGCCAGGTTGGCCTGGAGCAGCGAGTTCAGCAGCTCGTCGAAGCCGTGCACCTGCTCGGTGACCCGGGCCAGGTGGTCGGCGACGTCCCGGAAGTACTTCTGGATCTCCGGGTCCACCAGCCGCTGCAGCGGCTCCGACAGCTGCTGCATCGGCCGCAGCAGCGGCGCCACCGCGCGCTTGAACTCCAGCACCTCGCGCTTGAGCTGGTACACCCGCCCGACGTCCGCCCCCCGGCCGCCCCGGTTGGAGAACACCTCGAACTCGATCTCGTCCACGTCGGTCTGCAACTGGTCCGCGACCAGCAGGTAGTTGTCCACCACCTGGTCCGCGATCGCGTGCAGCACCGCCGACGGGCCCTTGGCGAGCAGCCCCGAGCCGTCCGCGTCGGCCTCCAGCCGGTGCCGCAGCTCCTTCAGCGAGTTGTGGCCGCCGTGCCGCACGGTGATCACGAAGTCCCGCCCGGCGAACACCATCAGCTCGCCGGTCTCGACCACCTCGCTGGTCGGGGTGAGCTGGTCGTGGTCGAGGTAGCGGATCGTCCGGAAGACGGCGAACAGCACGTCGTCGTAGCGCTCGACCTTCGGCCGCTGGTGCGCGTGCACCGCGTCCTCGACCGCCAGCGGGTGCAGTCCGAACCGCTGCGCGATGCCCTCGAACTCCGCCTCGGTCGGCTCGTGCAGCCCGATCCAGCTGAACGATCCTTCCCCGTCCGGCAGTTGCTTCGAAGCCTTGACCAGCCGGGCCGCCTCGCGCGGGCTGCAGGTCTCGCCCTGCCGCTTTCCGTGCTGGTAGACCGCGCAGTCCACCACCGCCGACGGCGTCGCGCCCGGGTGGATCGAGTCGAACAGGCCCGCCGCGGAACGGCGGCGGTTGGTGCGGACGGCTGCGCGCAGGCTGCTGATCATCGACATGGCAGGCTCCCTTGGACAGGAACCGCCGCACGACGGCGCGACGACGAACGGCCGCGGTGTGACGGCGGAGGAACACCGATGGACTCCGGCGCCTGCGGCCACCCCCGGGTGCCTTGCCGGGGCACAGGAAACGGAACGGCCGGACGTCGGTGGGGGTGCTCTCCCGGCCGGACCGGAGTTCCACCGTGCGTCCGCACGGAAGGGCTGGGGTCCGCGGTGCTGGGGAGGAGGCCACGGCGAGTGCCGAGGTCTCTCAGGCCCGCTGTTTCAGCCCGCGCGTCGAGGGGTACGGGGAAGGCGATCGGGCCGGGTAGAGCTGCCGGTACTGCATGGTCGGCTGGTATCCACCGCAACCACCTCCTTCGCGCCGCTGCCCCGCAGGACGGAAATCCCCGGTAGCCAGTCGCTCACACTAACATCCGAACCGCCTTCGCCGCGCCCGCGTTCACGTAAAGGCCGCGCCAACGGCCCGCGGTCCGCGGGTTACGCTCACCGGCATGGCCCACGACTTCCCGCCCTTCGGCGACCCCTCCGGCGGCAGCCCGCACGGCCCCTCCCGCACGGCGGTGCTGGCCGCCGTCGAGGCCCGGCTGCTCACCGTCTTCGGCGAGCCGAGCGGACGCGCCGCCGTCACCTTCCTCGGCGCCGACCGCGTCGAGGTGCTGCGCTTCGGCCCGGACGCCGAGGGCCTGGTCCGCTACGCCACCCTCGGGATGTCCGCCGCGCCGATGGCCGACCCGACGGCGGCGGTCGTCGACCAGGTCCGCGGCCCGCGCGCCGAGTTGGTCCTGACCATCCGCGGCGGACGCGACGGCGTGCTCCGCCCGCTGGCCACCTTCGCCGCGACGCCGCAGGTGGAGGGCCTGGTGGTGGCCCCGGGCGGCTCGCTGGACCTGGGCGCCCCGCTCTGGGACGGCGCGCCGTTCACCTCGGTGCTGGCGGCCGAGCCCGGCGGGCTGGTGGAGGACCTGGAGCTGGACGCGCCGGCCGACCCGGTCCGCTTCCTGCCGCTGCTGCCGATGACGCCCAACGAGGCGGGCTGGAAGCGGGTGCACGGCGCGGCGGCGCTGCAGGAGCGCTGGCTCCAGCACGGCACCGATCTGCGCGACCCGGAGCGCCGGGGCGTCCGGCTGGACTGACCCGGCGTCAAGAATCCGGGCGGGGGCGCTCAGCCGCCGATCGGCTTGGCGCCGGTCGCCTGGTCCACGATCGCCTCGTAGACGGCCGGGTCGGTGGTGTGCTCGCCCAGGCGGACGGTCTTGCGGGCGCCGTGGTAGTCGCTGGAGCCGGTGGTCAGCAGTCCCAACTCGGCCGCCAGGCCGCGCAGATGGGCCCGGGTGGGCTCGTCGTGGTCGACGTGGTCGACCTCCAGCCCGGCCAGTCCGGCCGCCGCGAGGTCGGCGATGACCTGGTCGGAGACGGTCCGCCCGCGCTTGACCGCGCCGGGGTGGGCGAAGACCGGCACGCCGCCGGCCGCCCGGACCAGCCGGACCGCCGTCACCGGGTCCGTCTCGTGCTTGCGGACGTCCGCCCGGCCGCCGTTGGCCAGCCAGTCCGCCGTGAACGCGTCCGACACCGTGGCCACCACACCGGCCTCCACCAGGGCGCTGGCGATGTGCGGACGGCCCACCGAGCCTTCCCCGGCGATCCGGCGCACCTGCTCCCAGCTGATGTCCGCGCCCAGTTCGCGGCAGCGCTCGACGATCGCCCGCCCGCGCCGGAACCGGTCGGTGCGCACCAGTTCGCGCTCCGCCGCGAAATCGGGCTCGGCCGGGTCGAAGAGGTAGGCGAGCATGTGCATCGAGATGTCGTCCACCACGCAGGACAGTTCCGCGCCGGGGACCAGCGTCAGCCGGGTGCCGGTCGGCAGCGCGTGCACCGCGTCGGCCGCCGCGGTGTGGCCCGCCACCGTGTCGTGGTCGGTCAGCGCCACCACGTCCAGCCCGGCCCCGACGGCCGCCGCGACCAGTTCGGCCGGGCTGTCCGTGCCGTCGGAGGCGTTGCTGTGGGCGTGGAGGTCGATGCGCACGGGTGGTGCTCCTCGGGGGTCGGCGCCGGACGGCGCTGGCGCCGGCACGGACCTGCCGGCGGATGACGCCCAGGATAGTGCGGCCGTGCCCGGGGGGCGGCCGCTCAGCCGAGCAGCCGGGGGGAGAGGGCCCCGCAGGGCAGCAGGTCCAGCTCCGCGCCGGCCTCCCGCAGGTCGGTCAGCACCAGCTCGTCGTACATCACCAGGGCGGACTGCTCCGGCCAGGCCACCGCCCAGAGCCAGAGGCCGCGCGCCTCGCCGACGAACACCGCCCGGTCCGCGGGGGCGTCCGGCACGTGGAACATCGGCGTCGGCCGGCCGGCCGCCATCAGCTTGGCGTCGGCGGGCTTGTAGAGGCCGACCGAGTCGCCCGGGTCCGGGCCCGAAAGACCCGCGTACCGGGCGCCGAGGCCCACGCCCAGTTCCTCGGCCACCAGCACCAGTTCGCCGAAGCCGCCCAGCGGGGCCGGTCCGGCGCAGGCGACGGCGGTGGCCCGGGCGCCCGAGACGTCGTCGCCGACGTGCGCGATCCCGGTGTACAGCCAGCCGACCGGCAGCGGCCAGGGCAGCCAGACGGGGACCTGCGAGCGGGCGACGGCGACACCGAGCGCCTCGATGCTCGGGGGCAGCACCGGCTGCATCGGGTGCACGGCGCCGTGCCGGTCGCACTGCCAGGTGTCTGAGAACAGACCGGGGGCGCGGACCCGACCGGCGCACCTCGGGCAGCTTGGCTCGCCCCTCATAGCCGTCAACGCTCCTCCCTCCGGACCGCCGCGTCAAGGACGATCACCCGTACGGAGGGCGGCTCGGCGGCACCTGTCGGTGGCGGGTGCCCGCGCGGCGCGCGGTGGGCGCGGTGCGGGCGGCTCCCGTTGGGAAATGTCCCGCGGGGGGCGGCGGCAAACGTCGGCGGCGCGCGCCGGGGTGCGCGGGCGCGGTACGGGCCCGAACGCGCTGACGCCCCGTTGCCGCTGCTGCGGTGACGGGGCGTCAGTCGGGTATCGGAACGTCCGGGTCGGACGGGCCGGGCTCATCGGCGGCGGGGGAGCGTTCGGGCTCCCGGGTGCCGCGCCCGGTCAGACGGTCGGGCACGGACGGATGAGCAGGCGTTCGCCGGTGCGGGCGGCGGCCTGGACGAGCTCGCGGACGGTCTCGGCGTCGGCGATGAGGCGGTCGGTGGCGCTGCCGTGGGCGTCGTCCAGTCGGAGGATCTCGAAGCGCATGGGCCTGTCCTTTCCTGGCCCCGTCGGGCGGGGCGGTCGTGGCTGAGTCGCAATCAGCCTGGTCGGGGTCCGTCGGGTCGAGTCGTCGACCAACGGCTGTCGCGGCAAAGCGGGCTCCCCCCTGCTCGCCGAAGGCGCGTGGCCCCTCGTGAACCACGTCGCGGTGGCGCTGCTACCGGGTCGTTGCCCGTCCGTGAAGTCCTGGTTTCGGATGGATCGCGTCGACGGAACGCCGACGGCACTGTCGACGATGTTTCCAGGACCGAATCAAATATTACCGCAACTAACGAATTTTGTCGCCCCCCTTGTACCAGGAGCCTCTCCGGACCGTCCAGGCAGGGCCCCGATCGCCGCCCCCGGGGGCACCGGGATCAGCCCCAGAGGGCCAGCAGGGCCTCGGCGGTGGCGGCCGGGCGCTCGGCGTTCGGGGAGTGCCCGGCCCGCGCCACCACCACCCGGCGGGCGCCCAGCCGTTCGGCCATCGCAGTCTGCTCCGGCACCGGCCACGCGTAGTCCCGCTCCCCGGACAGCACCAGGGCGGGCGGTCCGGCGGCGAGCACGGCGGCCAGCTCGTCCACCCGGTCCGGCGCGGCGACCAGGTGGCCGCCGGTGGTGATCAGCGCCCGCGGCACGTTCGCCAGCCAGCGGCGGTGCAGGAACCCGGCCACCTCGGGGGACGGGTGGCGGGCGCGGTCCCCGCCGTCCTCCTCCATCCGCTGCATCACCTGCCAGATCTCCTCCAGACCCATCGTGGGCAGGACGTCGATCAGCAGCCGGGTCCGCTCCGCCTCGGCCGGGTCGATCGCCCCGGGGCCGGTGGACATCAGCGTCAGCGACGCCCACGGCAGTGCCGTGCCGCCCGCGCCCGCGGCCGCCTCGGCCAGGACGGCCTCGCGGACCACCTGGCCGCCGAAGGAGTGGCCCAGCAGGTGCAGCGGCCCGGCGCCGCCCTCGGCCAGCAGTGCGGCGGTGAGCGCCCGTACGTCCGCGCCCAGCGCGGCCACCGCGTAGGCGGCCGGGTCGTCCGGGCCGCCCGTCTCGTACTGGCCGCGCTGGTCGACGGCGGTCACCCGGTAGCCGGCCGAGGCGAGCGGCTCCAGCAGCGCGATGAAGTCCTCCTTGCTGCCGGTGAAGCCGGGCACCAGCAGCGCCGAGCCGCGCACCTCCCCGGCGGGCTCGGCCCGCAGCGCCGCGAACTCCCCGCGCGCCGTCACCACCCGCAGCGCACGCGCACCGGACGGGAGGGCGAGGAACGGGGGCATGCTCATGAAGGGACCTCCGGCGACCGGGGCGAACTGGCGGGTAACCCCGAGCCTAGGGCCTGCCTCGTGGATCCTCGCCGGGGCTGCGACGCCTGGGCATGCACGCCCCTGGCGTTCGGCTGGGAGGAACCGCCACCTCCGCCTTGCGGCGCAGGCACCCGTGGGGGGAGCCGCCCGGCCCGTCGTCCGGGCGGACGGCGGGGCTTGAAGACGGACCCCGGGGCCTCACTCCCGGGCCGCGCCGGTCGGTCCCGGAGCCGCCGTCGAACCCCGCGCGCCCGAACGGTGCGCCCCGGGCCCGGAGGCGGGGGAGGCCCCCGTGCCGCGTTGTCGCCGGGGCCGGGGCCGGCGTCCGGGAACGCCGG
>NZ_BAAAKJ010000354.1:3558-7536 GCF_039527695.1 Kitasatospora putterlickiae | reverse complement strand
CGCCTCCGGCGGACGTCCGGGCGCCTCCACGGAAAACCGGATGCGCCCGCCCGGCGCCCCGGGCTAACCTCGGCGCCATGTCGACGCCCCGTATCTCCTAGCTGACGGACCCGCCTCCACGCCACCCGTGTGTCCGTTCGCTGTTACGGAGCGTCATCCTCTTGATCACCACCCGTGGTGTCGACGTGCGCGTCGCCGCCCGCCTGCTGCTGTCCGACGTCACCTTCCACATCGCCCCGGGCGACCGCATCGGCCTGGTCGGCCGCAACGGCGCCGGCAAGACCACCCTGCTCGCCACGCTCGCCGGCCGGCTGCGCCCCGCCGCCGGGACCGTCACCCGCACCGGCCCGGTCGGCTACCTCGCGCAGGACTCCCGCGCCGCCGAGCCGACCGTGACCGTCACCGGGCGGATCCTGTCCGCGCGCGGCCTGGACACCGCCGTCCAGGACCTGCGCGCCGCCGAGACCGCCATCGCCGAGACCGCCCTGGCCACCGGCCCCGGCGCCGAGCGCGCGCAGCGCCGAGCCATGGCCGCCTACACCCGGGCCGAGGCCGAGTTCCAGGCCCGCGGCGGCTACCCGGCGGAGGGCGAGGCCGCCCGGGTCGCGGNCGAGCGGCTGCTGGACAGCCCGCTCGGCGCACTCTCCGGCCGCCAGCGCCGCCGCGTCGAGCTGGCCCGGATCCTCTTCGCCGACCACGGCACCCTGCTGCTCGACGAGCCCACCAACCACCTCGACGCGGACGCCGTCGCCTGGCTGCGCGGCTACCTGGCCGGCTACCCCGGCGGTCTGGTCCTGATCAGCCACGACGTGCCACTGCTCGCCGGCACCGTCAACCGGGTCTTCCACCTCGACCCGCAACGCGCCACGGTCGACGTCCACAACACCGGCTGGGCCGCCTACCTGGCCCAGCGCGCCGCCGACGAGCGCCGCCGCGCCCGCGAGCGGGCCAGCGCCGAACGCAAGGCCGCCGCCCTGCACGCCCAGGCCGACCGGATGCGGGCCAACGTGGCGACCGCCGTCACCGCCCGCTCGATGGCCCGCCGCGCCGACCGGATGCTCGCCGCGCTCGAACCGGTCCGCCAGGCCGAGCGCACCGCCCGCATCCGGCTGCCCCAGCCGGCGCCCTGCGGCCGGATGCCGCTCGGCGCGGTCCGCCTCGCCAAGTCGTACGGCGGGCGCGCCGTGCTCGACGGGCTCGACCTCGCCGTCGACCGGGGCAGCCGGCTCGTCGTGCTCGGGCCCAACGGGGCGGGCAAGACCACGCTGCTGCGGACGCTGGCCGGCCGGGAGTCGCCGGACGGCGGACGCGTCGTATCCGGGCCCGGGCTGCGGCTCGGCTACTTCGCCCAGGAGCACGACACCCTCGACCCGGACCGCACCGTCCGGGAGAACCTCGCCGCGGCCGCACCGGAACTCACCGACGGCGACCTGCGGCACGTGCTCGGCGCGTTCCTGTTCCGGGGCGACGACGCCGACAAGCCGGCCCGGGTGCTGTCCGGCGGCGAGAAGACCAGGCTCGCCCTGGCCGGGCTGGTCCACTCCGGCGCCAACGTGCTGCTGCTCGACGAGCCCACCAACAACCTCGACCCGGCCTCCCGGGCCGAGGTCCTGTCGGCCGTGGGCGGTTACCCCGGCGCGATCGTGCTGGTCACCCACGATCCGGGGGCCGTCGAGGCACTGCGGCCGGACCGCGTCCTGCTGCTGCCCGGCGGGGACGAGGACCTGTGGAGCGACGACTACCTCGACCTGGTCACCGAAGGCTGACCCGCCACGACCGACCCGTCAGGGCCGGCGAGCCTCGATCAGGAACCGGGCGGAGCGGGCGATGAACGGCCCCCTCCGCCCGTCCCACCCCGCCCGCCTACGGCTGCGCGGCGATCAACTCGTTGCCGTAGAGGTCCCGGAAGTGCAGTGAACGGCCCGACCCGCCGTCCGGCACACCGGGCCGGGTGGCCACGCCGAGCTCCGTCAGCCGCGCCGCCACCCGGTCCAGGTCGTCCGTGTAGAGCACCAGCAGCGGCATGCCCCCCGTCTGCCGCCCCACCACCGCCCGCGCTTCCGCGGACTCCGCCGGCATCAGCCACAGCCCCGCCGCCCCCGCCCCATCCGCCGGACCGACGTGCAGCAACCGGTAGCCGTCGAGATCCCCGTCGAAGAGCACGGCGAACCCGAGCCCGTCCCGGTAGAACCCGAGCGCCGCCTCGACGTCCTCGACCAGTACCACCGTCCGCCCGACCGCCGTGAACATCCCCATCGTCGCCCCCTGTTCGCGATCCATGCCGCGACGCTAGCCCACCCCACCGACATCACCCGGCGGCCCCTGCGCGCGCCGGACGTACACGGCTCCCCTGCGCCCACACCGCTGACGCCACTCCCGCCCAGCCGGTCGGACGACGACCGCCCAGGAGCGGCGGCACCGCGCCGAGCCCAGGCCTCCGCCTCGGCGACCGGACGCCGAAAGCCACCCCCCCGGACGCCCACGCGGCGCCTGAAACCCCACAACCAGCCGGCGAAGAGACACGGCCCGCCACCCGGCGCCCTCCCACCGGGGTACGGGGACCACGCACCCCGTGCGCGAGACGACCCACCACCCGCCTCACACCGGCCGTGAAGCGGCCCCGCCTCGCCGGGTCCGTCGGGCGGCGACCGTCCAGGCGGCGGTGACGGCCCGGTGGGCGCGGGCGGTCGCCTCGGCGGTGTCGGCGGGGAGGTGCAGCGGGGTGCCGAGGTGGACATGGAGGGCGGGGCGGCGGACGGGGGCGGTGGCCAGGCCGGCGAGTTGCTTGAGCGGCCCGCCCGAGGTGAGCCGGCGGGACCCGGCCTGGCCGAGCGGGACGACCGGTGCCCCGGTGGCCCGCGCCAGCCGGGCCAGGCCGCTGCGGAACGGGCCGGGCGGCAGTTCACCGGAGTCGCGGCGGCGCGGCAGCCCGCCCTCGCCGTAGATCAGCACGACCCGTCCGGCCGCCAGTGCCTCCCCCGCCGCGTCGAGTGCCTCCGCCGCCCGCGCGGTGCCGCGGTGGACGGCGATGTGCCCCTCCCGGCGGAGCGCCGGTCCGAGCAACGGGACGCGCCACAGCCCGGCGGTGGCCAGGACGACCGGCCGGGCGCCGAGCCGGTGCAGGGCGGCCAGCACGACGGCCGGGTCGGCGAGCGAGGTGTGGTTGGCCGCGACGATGCTGCCCGGGGCGGGGCCGTCGGTGTCGGCGGTGATGTCCAGGCGGCCGAAGGCGGGCACGAGGAGGGTGGCGGCGCGGCTCAGCATGGCGGTGGCGTGCTTCCTCTGTGGCGGAGTGCGGTTCCGGCCAGTCTGCGCGGACCCGCCGGGGCGGCGCCTGAGTACCCGTACTCAGCCGGGTGCGGGTAGTCGTCCGGTCGCGAGCCCGACCTCTTCACGGCGCGAACGGCCGGGAGGCCGGAGCCCGGTCGCCCGGCCCGGCCCGGCCCGCATGGAGCGTCGCACGGTCGAGCGGATGGCCCCCGGACGGAGGGCCAGGTCCTCCGGGAGGCCCGTCGCGACGGAATCCGGGTCAGGTCTCGCCCGACATTTCGATTTCCCTCGTTCGCCGCGCGCCGGGCGCCGGCCGCGTCTAGGCTCCTCGCGTATGAGGAGGCGACTGGACGTCATCGACCGGACCCTGTTCCACCGGGTCGCCACGGCGGACCGCCCGTTCGGAACCGGGTCGGTGAGCGGTCGCTGGCTGCGCCGGCTGAGCCGGGCCGCGGACCACGGGATGCTCTGGTTCGGCGCCGCCGCCGTGCTCGGGGCCGTGGGTGGACGGGCCGGACGGCGGGCCGCGCTGCGCGGGGTGAGTTCGCTGTTGCTCGCCTCGTCGGCGGCCAACATCGCGGCCAAGCAGGTGACCCGTCGACCACGCCCCCTGCTGGACCCGGTTCCGGTCGCCCGGCGGCTGCTCCGGCAGCCGGTCACCACCTCCTTCCCCTCGGGCCACTCGGCTTCGGCCGCCGCCTTCGCCAC
>NZ_BAAAKJ010000354.1:0-3545 GCF_039527695.1 Kitasatospora putterlickiae | reverse complement strand
CACTGGGGTCGGCGCTGGCCGCGCTCACGCTCCGGTGGTGGCCCCGCGCCTCCCATCTGCGGCCGGCCGCCGGGCCACCGCGCCGCCAGGCGCCGGCACTGCCCGAGGGGAAGGGCCTGTCGGTGGTGGTCAACTCCGGCTCCGGCAGCGGCGCGCTGACAGCCGACGGCCCCGAGGAGACGGCCGCCACGCTGCGCACCCTGTTGCCCCGCGCCGACGTCCGGCTCTGCGGACCCGACGACGACCTTCCCGCCCTGCTCGCCGAGGCCGCCGACCGCGCGGCGGCGGCAGGCGGCGCGCTCGGGGTCTGCGGGGGCGACGGCACCGTCAACCTGGCCGCCGGGCTGGCCGTCGAACGGGGCCTGCCGCTCGCGGTCTTCCCCGGCGGCACCCTCAACCACTTCGCGGCGGACCTCGGCATCGACGGCATGGAGGCGACCGCGGCCGCCGTGACCGCCGGCCGGGCGTGCGGGGTGGACCTCGGGCTGGCCGCCGACGGCACCGGGCGACGGTACTTCCTCAACACGTTCAGCCTGGGCGTCTACCCCGAACTGGTCAGGGTGCGCGAGGAGTTCGAGGACCGGCTGGGCAAGTGGCCGGCGCTCGCCGTGGCCACGGCACGGGTCCTGGCGACCGCCGAGCCGGTCACCGTCCGCGCCGGCGGTCGCGACCGCCAACTCTGGCTGCTGTTCGCCGGCAACGGCGCCTACGACCCGCCGGGCTTCGCCCCGACCCACCGCACCGGGCTCGCCGACGGCCTGCTGGACATCCGGGTGGTCGACGGCGCGCGGCCGTTCGCCCGGACCCGGCTCGCCGCCGCGTTCCTGTCCGGCACGCTCGCCCGCTCCCGGGTCTACCACGGCGCCCGGATCCGGGCCCTCGACCTGGAAGCCCTCGGCGACGCCCACCGCATCGCCGTCGACGGCGAGTCCGTACCCGCCGCCGGCCCGCTCCGGCTGACCAAGGCCCGCCGCGCCCTGACCGTCTACCGGCCCGCGACGGACTGACCGCCTCGTCGCGTGCCGCCCATTGGCCGGCGAGGCCGAGCAAGTCGGGGTCGGGGCCGGGGCCGGTGTACGGGCCTGACTGTTCGATCAGCGGGAGACCGAGCCGCTGCTGCCCCACCAGCGGCAGCGGCTCGGTCCGGCCCCACAGGTTGACCCACTCCAACCCCGGCGCCTCTTCCCCACGGTCTACTCAACGAGCCGACGAGCAAAGAGACATGGGCGCCATACGGCCTGCCGTGGACGGCCGCGTCACGAGGGCGGGCCGCGGCGGCGAGCCCCGAAGGGCGGCTGTCCGGCTACCCTGCGGGAATGCCGTACGAGCTCAGCGCCGTCATGGGACGTTTCGACCTGCTCAGGAGCCTGACCGCCGGGATTCGGGAAGCCGTCGTCGCCCCGCTCCGGCAGCGCGTGGGACTGGTGCCGGTCACCGGACAACTCCTTGAGGAGGTGACCGGATCGCGTGCCGGTCAGGATGGCGGCGGGCCCGACGGCCAACCCTTCGGCGTCGTGCCCCCGGCCTTCGAGCAGACCTTGAGCCACTGGGCCCTGGGCGGAACGATCGCCTATGTGGAGGCGGACTTTCACGCAGGACGCGGCGCGCAGGCCGCCGCCGTGTGGCGAGCCGGCGCGATGGTGTGGGGCCCGAACCGTACCGGGGACTTCAGCGGTCCACGGGAGGACTGGCCGATCAATGCCGCGCTCGCGCTGCTCGATGTCGTTCCGAGCGGCTCCGGGGAGGCGAGGCACCGCGACCTGTTTCTGGAGGTGGGGCTTGGCCGGGAACAGGACATGGACGGCTGGCAGTTGGCCGGCCGGGACGCCCGATGGGCGGCGACCTACGACGAGTGGCGTGAGGAGCAGGAGAGAGCGGCGCGGGCCGCCGCCGAGTTCGAGAGGAGCAGGAGGCTCCCGGACGTTCCGGTGGCCCTGGACGGAAAGGCGATCATGGAGCTGCTCGGACTGCCTCCCGGCCCACTGATCGGTGCGGCCACTCGCCACCTCCAGGACCTGCATCTCCAACGCGGCCCGCTGTCACGGGAGACGGCCGTAGCCCGGCTGCGCGCGTGGGCCGTGGAGCAGGACGCGGAGCGAGCGGGCGGCGACACGGCGAGCGGTACGACCTGAGGCACCTCCGGCCCCACAACGACGGAGCTGGCCCGGCGACACGCACATCCACCCGTCCGGGTGACAATCCCCGCTTTGACGCGATGCGGGTCCCTAGGGTTCGGAGCACCGTTGGTCTACGAAGGGATAATCATCATGTACCGCACCATCCGCCGGTTCGCCGTCCTCCTCGCCGCCGTCGGCGCCGTTTCCCTGCCCACCCAGGCCTTCGCCGACGAGGTCACCGTCGTCACCACGACCATCACCGTCATCGGCACCGGCAACCAGCTCGCCGGCGGCGACATCACCAACGTGGGTGGCGACGCCATCATCGGCTCCTTCGACGGCATCACCGTCAGCTGACCCACCGACCCCGCACCGCCCGCGCGTCCCATGCGCGGGCGGTGCACTCCCGTCCGGGCCCGGCGCCGGGCACCCCCCGGTCAGGCCCTGCCGCCGCGCGCGGTGGGGCGCCCGGGCGCCCCACCGCTCGGGACCGGCTGCCCGGCGGAGCGCCACCCGCTCAGGTCTCGCGCTGCGGGTGGTACTCCGCCTCGGTTATGCCGAAGGTCCAGGCCACCCCGGCCCGGGCGCTGACCGTGCCGGGCGGCACCCGCAGCCAGTAGGTGCGGAAGGTGCCGTCGGGCTCGGCGGTCGAGTTGACCACCTCGACCATCACCACCGGCTCGTCGGCCGGCAGCTCGATCCGCCAGAGCACGCCGGTCTCGTCCTTGTGTACCGGGACGGCGCCGGAGTCGGCGAGGTAGCGCTCGTAGCCGTAGTGCTCCAGCAGGACGCGGCGCAGCTCGGCGTTCTCCTCGGTGCGGATCCGCTCCACCGTGACGGCGCCGAGCCCGGCGAGGAACTCGGCGGGCACCGGCATGCCCCGCCAGGCGTGCAGGGCGAAGCCGTCGGAGTACGCGAGGGCGGGGCCGTCGGCGTGGTCGAGCCGGCCCGCCTCGTCGCGGTGCAGCGCCACCGGGCGCTCGCTGACCAGCACCACGTCCGCGTAGGGCCACCACCAGCCGGCGCCGCGCGCGACCTGCGCCAGTGCGGCGATCGCCTCGCCCTCGGGCCCGCCGGGCACGCTCGGCGCGTCCGGACCGTCCGGCGCCGCTCCCAGCACTCCGGCCGCCTCGAAGGCGGCGAACCAGGGCGCGTCGAACTGGCCGCGGACCGCGTCGAGCAGCGCGAGGCGGGCGACGACCCGGCGTTCCCGGGCGGCCTCGACCACGTCGCCGTCGTCGATCTCGGTGTCCGGCTCCGGCGCCAGCCGGTCGAGCACGGCGCCGCGGATCCGGTCGGCGAGCGTGTTGGTCACCGGGCCGAGCTCGCCTCCGGTCAGCGCCCAGAGCGGCGCCCAGCCCTCCGGGCCGGTCCGCTCGACCGCCTGTCGGCGGACCGCGTCCCACGGCAGCGTCCGGACCTCCTCGC
>NZ_BAAAKJ010000353.1:0-808 GCF_039527695.1 Kitasatospora putterlickiae | reverse complement strand
ATCGTTTTCGGATGATCCATGTGTTCAACTCCTTTCCTGGGGACTGTCCCCACATGCTTTAAAGCGCTAAAGGGCAATTCCTAAATATAGCAGCTCATAATGCTTTCGGATGTGCTTCTGGAAGATATTCCTTCGACAACCAGACGGGTCATGACGTCTGTTCCGACTTGTTCTCCCTCTACTACATTTAAATCTGCTGTATGATAGCCGAGCCGCAGGGTTTCCTGGACAGCTTCTTCAACAGCCTTGGCCTCTTCCTCCAGTTGAAAGGAATGCCGGAGCATCAAAGCTGTCGACAGAATCATAGCCAGTGGATTCGCCAGTCCCTGCCCGGCTATATCTGGAGCTGATCCGTGCACAGGTTCATAAAGCCCGACGCCATCTGTACGGAGACTGGCAGAAGGAAGCATTCCAAGCGAACCTGTCAGTACAGACGCCTCGTCACTTAAAATATCGCCAAACATATTTTCCGTTACGATGACATCGAACTGAGTTGGATCTGTGATGAGTTTCATGGCTGCTGCATCCACCAGCAAATGCTCAACGGCTACATCCGGGTAGTCCTTCCTTTTTTCTTCCACAACCTCTCTCCAGAGTTTACTGGATTCAAGCACATTCGCCTTATCCACAGAAGTTAAATGTTTACGTCTCAGCCTTGCGCTTTGAAAGGCCTGATCTACAATTCTCTCAATCTCATGGCGCTGGTATGCAAGGGTATCAACAACTGATTGCCCATCTTCGCGTATTTCACTTGGCTCGCCAAAATAAAGCCCGCCTGTCAATTCCCGTATAATTAGCAGGTCACTGC
>NZ_BAAAKJ010000352.1:0-549 GCF_039527695.1 Kitasatospora putterlickiae | reverse complement strand
CGGCCTCGTCGGCCCAGCGTTCGAGGTGGTGGCCGAGCGGTGCCCGCAGGGCCCGCAGGGCCGGGTGGGCGGCGGCCGCGTGGGCCGCGAGGGCGAGGAAGAGGTGGTGGCGGGCGGTCAGGTGGGCGCGCTCGTGGGCGAGCAGCGCCGCGCGTTCGCGGGCGTCCAGGGCGCGGAGCATGCCGGCGGTGACCACGATGCGGCCCGGTTCGGCGGGGCGGCCGGGGCGGCGGGGGCGGCCGGGCAGGGTGAAGGCGTCGGCGCGCTCGTCGGGCAGGACGGTGAGTTCGGTGGCGGGCGGGGTGGTGAGCAGCCGTCTGGCGCGCTGGGCCCACGGGGTGCGCGCCCGGCGCATGGATGCGCGCGGGGGGCGCGTGTCCGGATGCTGATCATGAGGGTGCGAGGGCCGGACGGTGGCGGCCTCGCCGGCGGGGCCGGTGGTGGCTCCGGCGGTGCTCCCGGTCGTGGCGTCGACCGCGTCGCGGGCGGAGCCCAGGTCGCGGCGGCGGTGGCGCGCGGTGCGCAGGGCGAGCGCGCCGAGGACGGCGA
>NZ_BAAAKJ010000351.1:9020-14893 GCF_039527695.1 Kitasatospora putterlickiae | reverse complement strand
ACGCCCTGGAGGCGATCGACCCGGGCGCCGTGCGTCCGTCGGTCGACCTGCTGCGCACCGTCCTGGAGCACGCGGGCGGGCTGCCCGAGGCCCGGCTGGCGGGGCTGCGTCCGCTGGTCCGGCGTCTGGTCGACGAGCTGAGCAAGGAGTTGGCGACCAGGCTGCGGCCCGCCCTCACCGGGATCAGCGTGCCGCGTCCGAGCCGTCGCCCCGGCGGCGGCCTGGACCTGCACCGGACCATCCGCGCCAACCTCGCCACCGCCCGCCCGGCCGACCCCACCGCCGGCTCGTCGGGTGGTGAACCGGGCGGCATGGTGATCGTGCCGGAGCGCCCGGTCTTCCGGACCAGGGCCCGACAGGCGTCCGACTGGCGGCTGATCCTGGTCGTGGACGTCTCCGGCTCGATGGAGGCGTCCACCGTCTGGGCGGCGATGACCGCGTCGATCCTGGCCGGGGTGCCCTCGCTGAGCACCCACTTCGTCGCCTTCTCCACCGAGGTGGTCGACCTGACCGACCAGGTGACGGACCCGCTGGGCCTGCTCCTGGAGGTCCGGATCGGCGGCGGCACGCACATCGCCGGGGGCCTGAAGTACGCGCGGAGCCTGGTGACCGTGCCGTCCCGCACGCTGATCGCGGTGGTCAGCGACTTCGAGGAGGGCGGCCCGGTCGGCGGACTGCTCACGCAGACCCGGGCGCTGGTCGACTCCGGCTGCCATCTGCTGGGCTGCGCCGCGCTGGACGACACCGGGACGGCCCGGTACTCGAAGGCGGTCGCGGGCCAGTTGGTCGCGGCCGGGATGCCGGTGGCGGCGCTCAGCCCGCTCGAACTGGCCCGCTGGGTGGGGGAGAAGGTCCGATGACGGAGACGGTAGGGGCAGTGACGGACACGCAGTGGCCGGCGGTCAGGCCGGAGGTGGTCGCCGAGGTGGTGGCCGGGCTGTCGGCACGGTTGCAGAAGCGGTTGGACGGCGCCGCCGCCAAGCTGGCCGAGCGGCCGGTGGAGCGGACGGGCGAGGAGTGGCGGATCGCCGTCGACGAGGAGACGGTGCTGGTCCTGCACGCACCGGGCGGGGTGGTCGCCGACCAGGCGGACGTGCGCTGTGGCTGCCTGCTGGCACCCGCCTGCGTGCACCGGGCCGCGGCGGTCACGGTCTGCCCGCTCGCCGACGACGAGCCGCCCGCCGACGGGGAGACGGGGACCATCGAGGCCCCGCCGTCAAACCAGTTGGATCAGCCGGACCAACGGGATCAGCCGGATCAGCGGAACCAGGCGGGCCAGGCGGCCCCACCGGACCGGACGGCCCCGCCCGCCGAGGCGCTCACCGCCGCCGAACGGGCCGCCGTCGAGCACTTGCACCGGGTGGGCGCCGCCGTACTGGCGGCGGGCGTCGGCGGCGCGGGCGCGGTGCTCCAGGCGGAGCTGCTGCGCGCGGCCCACCGCGCCCGGTTGGCGGGCCTGTACCGATCGGCGGCCGCGGCGGTGGCCGTGGTCACCCGGATCCGCGCCGCCCGCTCGGGCGAGCCGGACCACCGGCTCGCCGACCTGGTGGCCGGCCTGCGCGAACTCCTCGGCCTCAGCGCGGCACTAACCCTCGCCGCCGCCGCACCGGCAGCCACCGCACCCGAGCACGCGCCCGGCCCGGCCGAGCCCGGCATCGCGGAGCTGCGCGGGACGGCCCGCCAGTCCTACGCGCCAGCGGGCGGCCTGCGGCTCTACGGGCTGTTCGCCGAGCCGGTGCTGACCGCCACACACGCGGGGGTGCTCACCTGGGCGGTGGACGCGGGCGGCGGGCTGCACACGATGGCGGAGATCATGCCGCACACCGATGCCACGGCGGCGGCGCCGCAGGCGGTCGGAGCCGGGAACCGGGCGGTGCGGCTGGGGGACGCGATGCTCAGCCACCGCGAGTTCACCCGGGCCGGGCTGGCCGTGCAGGGGGCGACCAGGTCGGCGGCCGGACGGCTCGGGGCGGGCGCCTCGGTCCGGGCGGTCCGTGCGGCGGGCGCGGCCTGGACGGCGGAGCCGCTCGAGGGGCTCTGGAGCGAGCCGCCGGCCGCCCAGGTGGCGCGGGCGCTCGCGGCGGGGACGCTGCCGCCGGAGGTCCGGCCGGCCGGGAGCGAGCTGCTGTTCCTGGACGTGACGCTGCTCGGCGCGGCGCCGTACGGACCGGGCGGCGAGCCGCGCCTGCTGGCGACGTACGGCGA
The DNA here is from genome assembly GCF_039527695.1 of Kitasatospora putterlickiae. Lineage (NCBI taxonomy): Bacteria > Bacillati > Actinomycetota > Actinomycetes > Kitasatosporales > Streptomycetaceae > Kitasatospora > Kitasatospora putterlickiae. The sequence goes on along the minus strand of NZ_BAAAKJ010000351.1, from coordinate 12,688 downwards.
CGGGGCGGTGGTGGCGCTGCGTGCCGCGCACGACCACCCGGGGCTGGCGTACCGGGGCAACCTGGCGCTGCTCGCCACCGCCCCCGGCCTGAGGCTGCGGGTGATCGGGCGGCTGGAGCGTTCGGCCCGCCCCGAACTGCGGCTGCTGGCCGTCGGTGTGCCGCCGACAGACGGGTCCACGTCGGGGGGCGAGCCCTCCCTGGCGCTGCCCGCCGACCGCGCGGGACGGGTCAACCTGGGCCTGGAGCGGCTCCAGACGGCGGACCTCACCTTCCCGCCCGCCGACCCCGCCGACCCCGCTGACCCCACCGGGTCCGCCGTACCCGCACCACCCGCAGCGGCCGCACCGCCCGCGGTGACCGGTGACGGCGCGAACCCGGCCACCCCCGTGCACCTGCTCGCGCGCCGGGTGGAGCAGGCGGTGACCGGCGGCCGGGCCGCGCTGGCGCTCGGCTCCCGGGCGGTCGACGGCGACCGGGCCCGGCTGCGGTCGGCGGGGCTGGTCACCGGGGCGGCGCTGCTGGACGGGCTGTTGGCCGCGGCGGTGGACCAGCCGCGCGACGTCTTCGGGCGGGTGGTCGCGGACGACCACGGCGACTTCGCGTCCGCCTGGCTCGCGGCGGCCTGGTACGGGGAGGAACTGGCCTCGGCGCTCTGTGTGACCGCCTGGTCGGGGCTGCCGGAGACCGCTTCGCGGGAAGCGGGCCAAGACCGGACATAAGGAAAATATTTGCACAAGCAGGTAAGCGGCGCCGAATGGCACAATTGAGCCGGGAAGGACGTTCCACCGGGAACACCTACCGGAGCAGGGAGAGGCGAGCCATGGGGATCCACGACGACGCCGCCGAGATCCGCGCCGGCGGCTGGCGGACCCTCGCCGCGCTGCACGGGCTGATCGACACGGCGCTGGAGAAGGCGCTGCAGGCGGAGCACCGGCTCTCCGTGGTCGAGTACACGGTGCTGGAGGCGCTGTCGCGGCAGGACGGCTGGCACATGCGGATGCAGCAGCTGGCCCGCGCGGCAGCGCTGAGCAGCAGTGCGACCACCCGGCTGGTGAGCCGGCTGGAGGACCGGGGGCTGCTCGGCCGCTACCTCTGCGCGGACGACCGGCGCGGCATCTACACCGAGCTGACCCCGCAGGGACGCGAACTGCTCGCGGCGGCGCGGCCGTTGCACGACACGACCCTGGAGGCGACGCTCACCGAAGCGGCCGACCTCCCCGAACTGGCACCGCTGGTCCGGGCCCTGCACGACCTGGAGCCGACCCCGGCGGCCCCGGCGAAAGGCCTGACAGCCAAGGTCTGACAGCCAAGCCAAGCCAAGCCAGGCCAAGCCAAGCCAAGCCAAGGCCGCGCCGACCTCAGGCGTGTGCGGCGAGCGCGTCCCGGTGGACCCGGTCGAGGAGCGCGAGCAGCAGCTCCTTGCTGGAGGCGCGCTCCCGCACGTCGCAGAGCACCACGGGCACGTCCGGGTCGAGGTCCAGCGCGCGGCGGACGTCCTCGGGGGCGCAGTCGCGGCGTCCGTAGAAGCAGTTGACGCCGACGGCGAAGGGGATGCCGCGCTGCTCGAAGAAGTCGACGGCGGCGAAGCTGGTCTCCAGCCGCCGGGTGTCGGCCAGCACGATGGCGCCGAGCGCGCCGAGCGCCAGGTCGTCCCACATGAACCAGAAGCGGAACTGGCCCGGCGTGCCGAACAGGTAGAGCACCAGGTCCTCGCGGACGGTGATCCGCCCGAAGTCCATCGCGACGGTGGTCGTCGCCTTGTCGTGGACGCCGTCGAGGCTGTCGACCCCGATGCTGGCGCGGGTCATCCGCTCCTCGGTCTGCAGCGGTTCGATCTCGCTGACCGAGCCGACCATGGTGGTCTTGCCGACGCCGAAGCCGCCGGCGACGAGGATCTTGACCGCGCCCGGCACCAGGCTCTGGGTCGTCACGTCGGGTCTCCTGAAGGGGAACTGAACACGGTACGGGGCGGACGGGGGCGGAGGCGGATCAGAGGCGGCGGATGCCCTCGATCACGGCCTGGATCAGCGCGATGTCGGGCGCCTCGGCGAGTTCGACGGGGGCCCGGGTGAGGATCATCCGGGCTTCGGCGAGGTCGTCGAGGAGCACCTTGACCACGCTCACCGGGAGGTCCAGGACGGCCGCGATCTCGGCGACCGCGAGCGGGCGTTCGCGGCAGAGGTCCAGGATCGCGGCCGGTTCGGGCGTCATCCGGCTGGTGTCGGCGAACGGGTCGGCGGTGACCACCAGGGTGATCAGCGCGAAGCCGTCACGGACCGGGCCGGTGCGTCCGTTGGTGATGGCGTAGGGGCGGACCAGGTGGCCGGCCTCCTTGTCGAAGAACCAGGCCTCGGCGGCGTCGACGGTCACGCACCGCCACCCGCAACCGGTTGGCCGGCGTCGCTGCGCGGTGCTGCGGTGAGGTACTGGCCGACCTGCTTGACCAGCATGTTGATCTCGTAGGCCATCAGCCCGGCGTCGACCGACTCGCTGGTGAGCACGGCGAGCCGGGCGCCCTGGCCGGCGGCCGTGACGAACAGGAACAGGTGGTCCATCTCGATCACGGTCTGCCGCACCCGCCCGCCGTTGAACCGCTGGCCGGCGCCGCGGGCGAGGCTCTGCAGGCCCGAGGCGACGGCCGACAGGTGCTCGGCGTCGGCCCGCTCCAGCCCCCGGGAGAGCCCGACCAGCAGACCGTCCTCGGACAGGACGATGGCGTGCCGGGTCTCCGGGACCCGCGCCACCAGCTGGTCCAGCAGCCAGTTGAGGTCGCGCTCGGTGTCGGTGTGCTGCGTCATCACTGCTGTTCCTTACCTGCGGAAGGCGCGTCCGGGTGGGGGGTGGCGGCACGGGCGGTGCGGGTGCCGTGTTGGATGGCGGCCATGGTGGCCCGCGAGCGCTGCGGCGAGGGGTCGTCGGCGGGCTGCCCGGCGGGGCCGGGCGGGCCGTACGGGGTGGCGGAGGGCGCGTTCGCCTCGCGCAGCTGCTCGGCGAGGCTGGCGTTGCGGACCCGCTGGGGCAGGACGCGCGGCGTGCGCAGCTCTCCCTCGGGCCCGTACTGTGCCTCGGCCCCCTCGGCGCGCTGGTGCGTGGGCGTCGACGGCATCGCGGGTGTCACGTACGGCGCGGACGCCATCGGTGCCGCCGGCGCCGTCGGAGCCACCGGCGTCGAGGGCGCGGCCTGCGGCGGCCCGCCGGCCGTATCCCAGACCTCGGCGCCGTCCGCACCGGTCGGATCCTCGTAGGGCCAGGGCCGGCTCGGCCGAGCCACGACCACCGCGCCCGGCAGCCCGGGGATCGGGGAGCCCACCGGCAGGCCGCCGTTGGCCGCCGGATCGTCCTGGCCCGGCGGGCCGCCGCCCTCGGGGTACCGCGCGACCAGCTCGCCGCTCACCAACCCGCCGCTCACCAACCCGCCGACCGGAGCGTCGGCCACGGCATCGATCACGGCATCAACCACGGCATCACGCGCGGGACCGCCCGCCATCGGTCCGTTGCCCATGAGCCCGTCGAGCACCGCGGCGAACGCGCCCGCCGGCTCCGGTCCGGCGCCGCCGCTCCGCGCACCCGCCCCCGGCCCGGTGTCCGCGTGAACATCCGCACCGGCCTCCCGACCAGCCTCCCGACCGGGTTCCGGATCCAGCACCGGATCCAGCACCGGCGCAG
>NZ_BAAAKJ010000351.1:5268-8953 GCF_039527695.1 Kitasatospora putterlickiae | reverse complement strand
CGCTCCTCGCGGTCACCCTCGCCCTGCCAGTCGGCGAGGGAGGAGCCGAAGGCGTACGGCGCCTCGGCCTGCTGCAGCAGCGCCGCCGGCACCAGCACCACGGCCCGCGTCCCGCCGTACGGCGAGGGGCGCAGGGTGACCTGGACGTCGTGCCGGGCGGCCAGCCGGGCGACCACGAAGAGTCCGAGCCGCAGGTCGTCGCCGAGCGCGGAGACGTCCAGCTCGGGCGGGTTGGCCAGGTAGTCGTTGAGCCGCTGGTACTCGTCCTCGACCATGCCGAGGCCGCGGTCCTCGACCTCCACCGCCAGGCCCTTCGGGACCTCCTGCGCGGAGACCTGCACCTGGGTGTAGGGCGGCGAGAAGGTGGTGCCGTTCTCGATCAGCTCGGCGATCAGGTGGATCACGTCGGCGACGGCCTGGCCGCTGAGCGAGGTGCGGGGCACGCCCTGGACGACGACCCGCGAGTAGTTCTCGGTCTCGGAGACGGCGCTGCGCAGCACGTTGACCATGGGCACGGCGTTGCGCCAGCGCCGGGCGGGCAGCGCGCCGCCGAGGATGACCAGGTTCTCGGCGTTGCGCCGCATCCGGGTGGCGAGGTGGTCGACGGCGAACAGCTCGCGCAGCAGGTCGGGTTCCTCGTGCTCGCGCTCCAGCGCGTCCAGCATGCTGATCTGACGATGGATCAGGATCTGGGTGCGGCGCGCGATGTTGAGGAAGACCTTCTTCGTCCCCTCGCGCCCCTGGGCCTGGTGGACGATGGCGGCGATGGCGGCCTGCCGGACGGCGGCGAGGCTGTCGGCGGCCTGCTGGAGCTCGTCGCCGGCCCGCCGGGGCGGGGTCCGGGCGGGCGGGGCCGGGACCGACTCGCCGGCCCGCAGGCGTCCGGCGATCCCGGGGATCTCGTGCTCGGCGAGCGTCAGGGCGTCGCCGTGCAGGGCGGCGATCCGGGCCGGCAGGGCCCGCGCGGCGCGCACGCCGCGCACCAGGCTCCACAGCAGGACGGCGCCGACGGCCGCGCTGCCGGCGATCAGGGCGGTGCGTTCCCCGGCGTCGCGCAGCAGGTAGACGGCGTAACCCCAGGCGACGGCGAGGCCGAGGCAGGGGACCAGCGCGAGGGCGAGGAGCGAGCTGCGAAGGGAGCCGGACCGGCCGGCGCGGTGGCCCGTCCGGGGGACCGATATGCCTGGCATCTGATTCCTTGTAGCGGGGTGAACGGCGGGGGATCCGTGTTCGGATGGATGCAGACGGCCGCCGACTCCAGGCACGCTACCAGCCTCTGGTGACCTCAGGGCAACATCAACTGACCATATGTGAACAGCTGATGACGGACCGTCCGGAAGATCGTCGACCATCCGTCCGGATATTCGTACTGGTCAGCGAGGCATGGGGAGCTGTCGGACGGCTTTCCGGCGGTCGGTGTCCGGTCGCCGNAAAGCCGTCAGGGACAGGTCAGGGATCGGTATCCTGGTCGGCTGTCCCGACCGGGCCGCCCCTGGGAAGGGTCAGCCCGCCAGCGGCATCCGCAACACCGCCGCCTGGCCGGCGTGCAGTTCGGCCTCCGCCCGTGCCTCCCGCTCGGAGGCCTCCCGCCACGCCCAGCCCGCCAGATCGGCGAGTCCGGCCGACCACTGCTTGCCGTAGGTGCCCGAGGCCACCTGGCCGAGCCGCAGCCGCTGGATGTCCGAGGTGCCGGCCGGCGGGTAGGTGTGGGTGGCGTCGCGCAGGTAGCGCTCGATGTGGAACTCCGCCTGCAGCCCGCGGGCGGCGTGGATCTCCATCGCGTTGCGCGCCGAGTCCAGCGCGTACTCGGTGTTGATCAGCTTGGCGTTCATCAGTTCGGCGTCGCAGGGCTTGCCGTGGTCCAGCAGGTGCGAGGCGTGGTACGCGGCGAGCTTGGCGGTCATCAGCCGGGACTGCATCTCGCCCAGTTTCAGCGCGATGTTGGGCAGTTGGGAGAGCGGCTTGCCGTAGAGCACGCGCGACTCGGCGAACCGGACGGTGTCCTCGACGATCGCCACGTGGATGCCGAGGGCGACCGCCGCCAGGTTCAGCCGCCCGTACAGGGTGGAGGACGAGTAGGCGACGTCCAGGCCCTCGCCCTCCCGGCCGAGCCGGTTGGCGGCCGGGATCCGGCACTCCTCGAAGACGAGCTCGCCGAAGCTGAAGCCGTGCAGTCCGCTCTGCGAGCCGAGCGCGCCGGTGCGGAACCCGGGCCGGTCGCTCTCCACCAGGAACGCGGAGAGCCCCCGGCTGCCGGGCCCGGTGCGCAGCACCACCCCGTGCACGTCGCCGATGTGCGAGTTCCCCACGAACCACTTGCGGCCGTTGAGCACGTACTCGTCGCCCTCGCGCCGGGCGGAGCCGCTCATGCCGAGCACGTGACCGCCGGACTCCGGTTCGGTGACGGCGATGGTGGGCAGCGCCGACCCGGAGGCGAACCGGGGCAGCCAGTAGCGGCGTTGGGTGTCGTCGCCGAAGTGGATGACCTTGGCGACGCCGAGCTGCGAGGCCTGCGCCACCGCCCCCATGGCGCCGCTGACGCGCGACAGCTCCTCCACGATCACGGTCTTGGCGAGATGTCCCAGCCCCAGCCCGCCGAACTCGCGCGGGATGGTGACTCCGATCCAACCCCGGCGGGCGATCTCCCGCGCGAGTGCGAACTCGACCTGGCGCTCGGCCTCCATTCTGGCCACGTGCGGGCGCACTTCCTTCTCCGCGAACTCGCGCACCTCCGCACGGAGGTGCTCGTGTCGTTCGTCGGTGAAGTAGTCCATCGCCATGCCCCGGTCCTCTCGGGTTCGGTTCGTTCGGTGGGTGTGCCTCCGTCCGTGCAGCCGATCCGCGCCGGCCGCCGTGGGCGTGGGGGAAGTGAGGGCGGCGGCCGGGTGCTCCAGAGCAGCCGGTGCGTGCGGAAGTGCCGGCGGTGGCCCACGCTGCCCCTGGGGCCCGCCGATTTTCGGCAGGCCTCATTGTCATATGTGGGTCCGGGGCGCTCTACGGAGGATCTTGGATTGGCGCGATCGGGTCGTTCCGGGTCCACCGAGGATTGAAAGGCCGAAAGGTGGGGATACGACGTACCCCCGATTCCCGGAACCGTCGGATCCGTCGGTTCCGCTTCCGGTTCCCTCTTCGTTCCCGCCCGGCGGCCCGCCGGTCGCCGGCTTGTCCACCATGCGGCTTTGACGCAGCGTCAGCATCCGGGACGGCGCGGGCCGGGAGCGCCGAAGACATCCGATGTCTGATTACATGTGCGCCATGACTGATGTGATGAGCACTCAAGGCCAGTTCCCGGGTGCCGCCGGGGAGTCGGAGCGGGCCCGCAGGCTTCGCAGCCTGGGCCTCGACGAGCCCGCCGCGGACGAGGCCTTCGACCGCTTCGCCCACCTGGCCGCCAGCATCACCCGCGCCCCCATCGCGATGGTCAACTTCATCAACGACGAGCGCCAGATGTTCCGGGGGCTCTACATTCCGCCAACCTCCCCCGAGATTTCGGCCGACGAGGGCTCCTCGTGGGCCGATCGGGGCATCGCCTTCGACCTGCCGACCCGTCAGATGCCGCTGAGCCACGGCTTCTGCCCGCACGTCGTCGCCCAGCGCTCCCCCCTCGCGCTGGACGACATCCTCGCCTACCCCCGGTTCGCCGGGAACCCGGTCGTCGACGAGCTGGGGGTGCGCGCCTACCTCG
>NZ_BAAAKJ010000351.1:4252-5231 GCF_039527695.1 Kitasatospora putterlickiae | reverse complement strand
GGCACCGTCTGCGTCCTGGACCACGAACCCCGCCAGTGGGGCCGCGAGCGGCTGCGCGACATCCAGCACCTCGCCGAGGCCCTGCTCTCCGAGATCCGGCTGCGCGACAACCTGGTCGCCCAGCAGCAGGAGATGTTCGCCGCCTTCGACGGCTCGCCCTTCCCGATCATGCTCACCGACTGCCCGGGCCAGGAGATCCGCTACGCCAACGCCCAGCACGCCGAGGTCTTCGGCGCCCCGGCGGCCTACGGCGGAATCGGCCAGGCCTACCCCCAGCTCGCCGCCGCCGGCCTCCAGCAGGCGGTCACCGAGGCCTACCGCACCGGACGCGCCACCGTCCTCAACGAGGTCCGCGTCCAATCCCTGCGCCCCGACGCCCAGCGCGGCCAGCAGGTCTTCAGCTTCACCTGCAGCCCGCTGCGCACCGCCCGCACCGGTCAGGTCAGCGGCGTGCTGACGGTCGGCATGGACGTCACCGCGCAGTCCCGCACCGAGGAGGAACTCGGCACCCTGGCGGCGCTGCTGGTCGACCGCCTCCAGCAGAGCGGCGCCCCCGTCGCCCGCCCCGCCGGCCGCCCGGGCAGCGGCGAGACCGGGATCGTCCTGCCGGCCTGAGCACAGCCCTGAGCACAGCCCTGAGCGCGGGCCGCCCAGGCGTCCTCCGCCCGCACCGCCGCATCCCCCACCGCGGTGGGGCGCCTCTCACCCCCGATGAGAGGCCCCCCGCCCCGGTGTCGTCCGGATCGGTGCCGTCCGGGTGAACCCGGTCCGGGCGAACCGCGGCCGGTCGAACTCCGGCCAAGTAGACGCCGTCCGGTCGAACTCCGGGCGAGTGGACGTCGGCCGGTCGAACTCCACCCGGTCGAACGCCGTCCGGGTGAACCCCGTCCGGGTGAACCGCCGAGCGCCGCCCCGCCGCGCACGCCCGAGCGGTCCACCGGGAGCTGGCCGACGCCCTTGAAGAAGGCGGCGGTCAGCC
>NZ_BAAAKJ010000351.1:1023-4179 GCF_039527695.1 Kitasatospora putterlickiae | reverse complement strand
ATGCAGTGGTTCGCCGCCCCCGAGTACTGGCTCAGCAGACTGCTCGTGCAACGACTGCTGGCCGCCCTCTACCTCACCGGCTTCCTCGCCGCCGCCCTCCAGTTCCGCGCCCTCGTCGGCAGCCGCGGCATGCTCCCCGTCCCCCGCTTCACCGCCCGGGTCCCGTTCCGGCACGCGCCCGGCCTCTTCCACCTCCACTACAGCGACCGCTTCTACGCCGCCGTCGCCTGGAGCGGCGCCGCGCTCTCCGCCGCCCTGGTCGCCGGCCTCGGCGACGTCCTCCCGCTGTGGACGTCGATGCTGTGCTGGGCGGTTCTGTGGGCCCTCTACCTCTCGATCGTCAACGTCGGGCAGACCTGGTACTCGTTCGGATGGGAGTCGCTGCTGCTGGAGGCGGGCTTCCTGGCCGTCTTCCTCGGCAACGCCGACACCGCGCCGCCCGCCCCCGTGCTGTGGCTGCTGCGCTGGCTGGTCTTCCGGGTCGAGTTCGGCGCCGGACTGATCAAACTGCGCGGCGACAGCTGCTGGCGCGACCTGACCTGCCTCCGGTTCCACCACGAGACCCAGCCGATGCCCGGACCGCTCAGCTGGTTCTTCCACCACCTGCCCGACCCGCTGCACCGGGTCGAGGCGGCGGCCAACCACGTCACCCAACTCGTCGTCCCGGTCGGCCTGCTCCTCCCGCAACCCGTCGCCACCTACGCCGCCTGCGTCGTCGTCGCCACCCAGCTCTGGCTGGTCGCCTCCGGCAACTTCGCCTGGCTCAACTGGCTCACCATCGCCCTCGCCCTCGCCGCCGTCGACCCCGCCCGCCTCGGCCTGCCCGTGCATCCGCGCGACCACGGCACCACACCCGTCTGGTTCGAGGCCCTGGCGCTCGCGCTCACCGCCGCCGTGCTCGTCCTCAGCTACTGGCCGGTGCGCAACATGGTCTCCCGCCGCCAGGTCATGAACCGGTCCTTCAACCGCCTCCACCTGGTCAACACCTACGGCGCGTTCGGCAGCGTCAACCGGACCCGGCAGGAGGTCGTCGTCGAGGGCACGGACGAGCCGGTGGTCACACGCCGCACCGTGTGGAAGGAGTACGGGTTCAAGGGCAAGCCCGGCGACGTGCGCCGCGTTCCGCGCCAGTACGCCCCCTACCACCTGCGGCTGGACTGGCTGATGTGGTTCGCCGGCATCTCGCCCGGCTACGCCCGGCCGTGGTTCCTGCCGTTCGCCGCCCGGCTGCTGGTCAACGACCCGGACACGCTGCGCCTGCTGCGCCACAACCCCTTTCCGGACGGTCCGCCGACCCACGTCCGGGCGACCCTCCACCGCTACCGGTTCACCGATTGGCGCGAACTGCGGCGAACCGGCGCGTGGTGGCACCGCACGGCGCTCTACGAGTACCTCGCGCCGGTCGACCTCGCCGCCCTGGCCCGCGCGGGTCACCGCCCGCCGCCGCCCGTACGGCAGGGGGACGGCGGCCGTGGGCGGTGAGCGGCGGGGGAGCGTGCCGGACGGACCACCCGACCGGCCCTCCCGAGTGGCGTCCGGGCGGGCGGTATGCCACGCCACACCGGCCCGAGGGGCGGTGGGTGCGTGCATGGCTCGAACGGGCACCCGTATTCTTGGCCTCCGACCGGTAGCCCGACCGCGCGCCCCCAGCCCCTCCCTCCGAGGCCCACCGCGCACCCGGACCGCCGCCCCCTCGCCGCCCGTCCAACGCCCCCGCCGCAGCCGCCCAGAACCGGACCTCACATGACAGTGCTTCACTCCCGCAACGCCGACGCGGCCGACGCAGCCGGCTCCGCAGACGTCAAGGACACCACGGACACCAAGGCCGCAACGGACACCGCCGACAGCACGGACACGATGGACACCAAGGACGACACCACGGACACGACGGACGTCGAGGCCACCGCCGCCACCACGGCCGACCCCGCCCCCGACCTCGGCGAGGACCTCGGCCGCTACGCCGAACTCGGCGCGTTCACGCTCACCGCCGACACCCACCCCTGGCACGCGGCCGCCGACACCGTCGCCACCCCCGAGGACGCCCGCGCCGCGTCCACCGTCCTCGCCGAACTTCGCGGCCACGACCTCCAGCAGGTCTGGGCCGACGTCACCGCGCTCGCCGCCGACGTCAAGCTCGACGCGCCGGACACCGTCGGCAAGGCCGCGGTGCTCGTCGAGATGCTCCAGCTGGTCCGCCGGACCTCGACCGTCCTCATCCCCGCCGTGTACGACGCCGACCTCGAAGCCCTGATCGCCGCCACCGCCGACCGGAACTGGCGGCGCGAGCGCGGCGTCAAGCTCTCCTGGCTGCGCGCCCGCGCGCTGCGCAAGCAGGCCGGCGCCTTCGCCGCCACCACCACCGGCCGCACCCGCGCGCAGGACCTCCACGAGGCGCTCGCCTCCGCCGAGGTCGAGCGCCGCGCCTGGGCCGCCCTGGCCCCCTCCGGCACCCTGCCGACCACGCCGTCCGACGCCGACCTGGTCCAGCGCACGGCGCAGACCTTCGAGGCCATCAACACCGGCGTGCGGGAACTCGCCCGCCTGCTGCCCGGCCAGGACATCGACGCGCTGTCCTTCCCGGACCTCGTCGACCTGGTCGAGCGCCTCGCCGCCGACGAGGGCACCCTCTACCGCCTCCCCACCCTCCGCGGCCTGCGCGCCACCCTGGAGGACGGCGGCCTCGCCGACCTCCTCACCGAGCTCGCCGCCGCCCACGCCGACCGCCGCGCCGCCGAGGCCGCCTACGCCGCCCGCCAGGCCCTGGCCGGCGGCCAGCGCGACGGGCTGGCGGAGGAGACGGAGGCGGCCGCTTCGGAGAACACCGAGGCGGCGGCTGCCGAGCCGACGGCCGAGGCTGTGACCGAGACCGAGGTCGACGTCGAGGTCGAGACCGCGTCCGACACGGCAGAGGCGGACGCGGAGACGACGGCCGACCAGCAGCCGCTCACCGTCACCCTCCCCGCCCCCTCCCCGGCCGCCGACGACCTGGTAGGCGTCACCACCACCCCGCCGGCCCAGCCCTCGGCCCCCGACGCCGAAACCATCGACCCGACCGATCCCGAGCCCGAGAAGCCGGCCGTGGCCGTGATCATCCCCGCCGACGACACCACCCCGGCCCCCGCCCCCGAGGAGACGGCCGCCCTGGTCACGGAGGCG
>NZ_BAAAKJ010000351.1:0-1001 GCF_039527695.1 Kitasatospora putterlickiae | reverse complement strand
GGTCGAGGCTGAGCCGGTCGCCGAGGCCGGTGGCGTTGAGGTCGTTGCGGAGCCCGTGGCGGAGGCTTCCGCCGAGGCTGAGCCGGTTGTCGAGGCTTCGGCTGGGACGGCGGATGTCGTGGCTGATACGGAGCTCGTGGCGGAGTCGGTGGCGGATCGGGTTGAGCCGATCGCCGAGGCCGGCGGCATCGAGGTCGTGGCGGAGGCTTCCGCCGAGGCTGAGCCGGTCTCTGAGGCAGGCATCGAGGTCGAGGCTTCGGCTGGGGCGGCGGATGTCGCGGCCGACGCGGCCGACGCGGAACTCGTGGCTGAGGTTGAGACGACGGTTGAGGCCGAGTCGGAGGCTCCGGTCGGGACGGCGGATGTCGTGGCCGATGGGGAGTCGGTTGAGGTTGAGCCGGTCGCCGAGGCCGGTGGCGTTGAGGTCGTTGCGGAGCCCGTGGCGGAGGCTTCCGCCGAGGCTGAGCCGGTTGTCGAGGCCCAGGCTGAGCTGGTTGTCGAGGTTGAGGCCGTCGTCGAGGCTGAGCAGGCTGTTGAGGCCCAGGCTGGGGCGGTGGACGCGCTGGCCGATGGGGAGTCGGTGGCGGCTGAGGTTGAGGCCGTCGTCGAGGCCCCGGCTGGGGCGGTGGACGTCGTGGCCGGTACGGAGCTCGTGGCTGAGGTTGAGACGACGGTTGAGACCGAGCCGGAGACTCTGGCGGAGGCGGCGGACGTCGCGGCCGACGCGGAGCCCGTGGCGGTTGAGGTTGAGCCGGTCGCCGAGGCCGGCGGCGTTGAGGTCGTTGCGGAACCCGTCGTTGAGGCGGCGGTCGAGCTGACGGACGTCCCGGCCGATCAGGAGCCGGCGTCGGTTGAGGTCGAGCCGGTCGCGGAGGCCAAGGCCGAGGAGACGCCCGGGCCGGCTGCGGAGCCGGTGGCGGAAGCCGTGGTTGAGGCTGAAGCCGCTGAGGAGCCGGTCGCCGTCGAGCCCGCACCCGCCGTCGAGCCGGCGCCCGAACCCG
>NZ_BAAAKJ010000350.1:0-769 GCF_039527695.1 Kitasatospora putterlickiae | reverse complement strand
TCACCGACCTGCTGGTCGTCCCCAAGGTGGACGCGCTGGCCCAGATCGCCCGGACCGTCGGGCCGGCCGCGGTGCTGGTCACCTCCTCCGGCGAGGGCAAGGAGGTCGCCGCCCGCGTCGCCCTGCGGATCGGCTCCGGCGTGATCACGGACGCCGTCGACCTGGAGGCCGGTGACGGCGGCCCGGTCGCCACCCAGTCGGTGTTCGCCGCCTCCTTCCAGGTGAGGTCGACGGTGTCGCGCGGCGCCGCGGTGATCACCGTCAAGCCGAACGCGGTCGCCCCGGAGGCCGCCCCGGCCGCCGGCGCGGTGGAGAACGTCACCGTGGCGTTCACCGGCAACGCCGCCAAGGTCGTCTCGCGCACCCCGCGCGTCTCCACCGGCCGCCCGGAGCTGACCGAGGCCGCGATCGTGGTCTCCGGCGGCCGCGGCGTCGGTGCCGCCGAGGGCTTCGGCGTGGTCGAGGAGCTCGCGGACGCCCTGGGCGCGGCCGTCGGCGCCTCGCGCGCGGCCGTCGACGCCGGCTGGTACCCGCACAGCAGCCAGGTCGGCCAGACCGGCAAGCAGGTCTCCCCGCAGCTGTACATCGCGGCGGGCATCTCCGGCGCGATCCAGCACCGGGCGGGCATGCAGACCTCGAAGACCATCGTGGCCGTCAACAAGGACCGCGAGGCCCCGATCTTCGAGCTCGCCGACTACGGCGTGGTCGGCGACCTCTTCGAGGTCCTGCCGCAGCTGACCACCGAGGTGAAGGCCCGCAAGGCCTGACC
>NZ_BAAAKJ010000349.1:0-1831 GCF_039527695.1 Kitasatospora putterlickiae | reverse complement strand
TCACCGACCTGCTGGTCGTCCCCAAGGTGGACGCGCTGGCCCAGATCGCCCGCACCGTCGGGCCGGCCGCGGTGCTGGTCACCTCCTCCGGCGAGGGCAAGGAGGTCGCCGCCCGCGTCGCCCTGCGGATCGGCTCCGGCGTGATCACCGACGCCGTCGACCTGGAGGCCGGTGACGGCGGCCCGGTCGCCATCCAGTCGGTGTTCGCCGCCTCCTTCCAGGTGAGGTCGACGGTGTCGCACGGCGCCGCGGTGATCACCGTCAAGCCGAACGCGGTCGCCCCGGAGGCGGCCCCGGCCGCCGGCGCGGTGGAGAACGTCACCGTGGCGTTCACCGGCAACGCCGCCAAGGTCGTCTCGCGCACCCCGCGCGTCTCCACCGGCCGCCCGGAGCTGACCGAGGCCGCGATCGTGGTCTCCGGCGGCCGCGGCGTCGGTGCCGCCGAGGGCTTCGGCGTGGTCGAGGAGCTGGCCGACGCCCTGGGCGCGGCCGTCGGCGCCTCGCGCGCGGCCGTCGACGCCGGCTGGTACCCGCACAGCAGCCAGGTCGGCCAGACCGGCAAGCAGGTCTCCCCGCAGCTCTACGTGGCCAACGGCATCTCCGGCGCCATCCAGCACCGGGCCGGCATGCAGACCTCGAAGACCATCGTGGCCGTCAACAAGGACCCCGAGGCCCCGATCTTCGAGCTCGCCGACTACGGCGTGGTCGGCGACCTCTTCGAGGTCCTGCCGCAGCTGACCACCGAGGTGAAGGCCCGCAAGGCCTGACCCGTCCGGACCTCACGAGGGCGTGGCACCGAGTACCCCGGGGTACTCGGTGCCACGCCCTCTTTCCTCGTGTCCCTGTCACTCCGCGAAGGCCGCCAGGTGCTGGGTGAACCCACCCTGGGCCGGCGGCAGCGGCCGGGGCTCGGCGGGCACGGCGCGCTCCGGCTCCTCCGACGGCAGCACCGTCAGCTCCGGCTGCTCGGACCCGGCCGCCGCGCTGAGCCGCACCCGGGTGCCCACCGGCACGGTGGAGCGCAGGCCGTTGACGATGCACCAGACGTCGAACCCCTCGGCCATCCGGATCAGCGACTTCTGCCGGGCCAGCGGAGTGCGGGCCTGCTCGACGGCGCAGCGCCGCACCACCCCGGTGCCCTCGCTGCGCTCCAATCGCAGGTCGGTGGAGCCGCAGGTGGGGCAGAGCAACCGCTGGAAGGTCGGGTTGCGGCACCAGGCGCAGCGCTGGAAGTACAGCGGCGCGTGCTCGGTGTCGGCTTCGGCGGCTGAGTGGACCACGGTGTCATCTCCCTGCGAACTCGTCGTTACCGTCGGAAAAAGGATAGGGAACTCAGTGCCATCCTGTGAAGGCACTGAGTTCCCTTTTTGTTGTGCTCGTGCATAATGAAGGGTACTGAGTGCCGTCTTGAACGTCGTGAAACAGGAGTGGCCGACCATGAGCCAGGACTTCGATCTCTTCCGGATCTCCGAGGAGCACGAGATGCTCCGTGAGGCGGTGCGTTCGCTGGCCGAGGCGAAGATCGCTCCGTTCGCGGCGGAGGTGGACGAGCAGGGGCGGTTCCCGCAGGAGGCGTTGGAGGCGTTGCGGGGCAACGATCTGCACGCGGTGCACGTGCCGGAGGAGTTCGGGGGTGCGGGGGCGGACGCGCTGGCGACGGTGATCGTGATCGAGGAGGTGGCGCGGGTGTGTGCGTCGTCCTCGTTGATCCCGGCGGTGAACAAGCTGGGGTCGCTGCCGGTGCAGTTGTCGGGTTCCGAGGAGTTGAAGGCGCGGTATCTGGGGGCGCTGGCGCGGGGTGAGGGGATGTTCTCGTACTGCCTGTCGGAGC
>NZ_BAAAKJ010000348.1:24420-26052 GCF_039527695.1 Kitasatospora putterlickiae | reverse complement strand
AGCCGTACCCGGGCGGGGGCGGCGGGGCCTGGCCCGGCTGTTGGGCCCAGGGCGCGCCCGGTGCGGGCTGGGCGCCGCCCGGCTGGCCGCCCTGCTGCGGGTAGCCGTAGGGGTACGGCTGGCCGTACGGCGGCTGGGGCTGCAGACCGGCCTGCGGCGGCTGCCCGTAGGCGGGCGCCGGGGGCTGTGGCTGGGGCTGCTGCTGGTGGTGGTTCTGCTGCCAGCCGGCCTGCTGCGCGGCGGCCTGCTGCGCCCGGATGACGTCCTCGCCGACCAGGGTGGCCAGGTCGAAGTAGGCCTCGCGGACCTTGGGCCGCATCATGTCGAGGTTGACCTCGGCGCCGGCCGCCAGGCTCTCGTCGAACGGCACCACGACCACGCCCCGGCAGCGGGTCTGGAAGTGCGCGACGATGTCCTCGACCTTGATCATCTTCGCCGTCTCGCGGACCCCGGAGACCACCGTGATGGACCGCTGCACCAGGTCGGCGTAGCCGTGCGCGGAGAGCCAGTCCAGGGTGGTGGAGGCGGACGAGGCGCCGTCCACGCTGGGCGTGGAGACGATGATCAGCTGATCGGCGAGGTCCAGCACCCCGCGCATCGCGCTGTAGAGCAGGCCGGTGCCGGAGTCGGTCAGGATGATCGGGTACTGGCGGCCCAGCACCTCGATGACCTGGCGGTAGTCCGAGTCGTTGAAGGTGGTCGACACGGCCGGGTCGACATCGTTCGCCAGGATCTCCAGGCCCGAGTGCAGGTCCTGCGAGGTGAACTGACGGATGTCCATGTAGCTGCGCAGGTGCGGGATGGCCGTCACCAGGTCGCGGATGGTGGCGCCGGTCTGCCGCTTGACCCGGCGGCCGAGGGTGCCGGCGTCCGGGTTGGCGTCGATCGCGATCACCTTGTCCTGGCGCTCGCTGGCCAGCGTCGCGCCGAGGGCGGTGGTGGTCGTGGTCTTGCCGACACCGCCCTTGAGGCTGATCACCGCGATCCGGTAGCAGCTGAGCACCGGGGTGCGGATGATCTCCAGCTTGCGGGCCTTCTCGGCGGCCGCCGCCTTGCCGCCGAACTGGAAGCGCGGCTGCTGGCGCTGCTGCTTCGGCTGGCTGCGCAGCAGCCGGTCGGAGGACAGCTCGACGGCGGCGGTGTAGCCGAGCGGCGCGCCGTGGGCGGTCTGCTGCGGGGTGCCGGCCTGCTGGAAGGCGGCGGGCGCGGCCGGCGGCTGGCCCCACTGCGGAGGGCCGGGCTGGGGCTGGGCGGGCTGCTGGTAGGCGTTGGGCTGCGGCCAGCCGCCCGCGCGCGGATCGGCGGCGGGGGGAACGGCCTGGCCCGGCTGGGGCTGACCGGACGGCTGCTGAGCGGGTGGCTGCTGACCGGGTGGGGCCTGCTGGGCGGCCCAGGCGGCGGCCGGGTCCTGCGGGTAGGGCTGCGGCTGGCCCGGCGCCCCCGGGTAGGGCTGGGGCTGAGCCGGGCCCGGGTACGGCTGGGGCGCCGACGGGTCGGCCGGCGGCCAGCCGTAGCTCGCGGCGGGGCCGGGCGCGGGTGCGGGCGCGGGTTCGGCGGCCGGAGCGGGAGCCGGGGCGGCGTGCGGCACGGCGGAGGCCTCGGCTTGCGGGTACGGCGCCTCCCCGGGAGCAC
>NZ_BAAAKJ010000348.1:6644-24400 GCF_039527695.1 Kitasatospora putterlickiae | reverse complement strand
GGGCCGGGGGCGGGAACGGGGGCGGGGGCGGGGACGGGGGCGGGAACAGGAGCGGTGGCCCCCACCGGCTGCGGCTGGACCGGCGGCTGAGGCTGAGGCTGAGGCGCGGCCTGGGCGTGCGCCTGCACCTGGACCTGGTCCGGGACGGCCGGCGGCACCACGGTCGGAGCGGGCGCGGGCGCCGGAGCGGGCGTGGGTACCGGAGCCGGAGCGGGGACGGGAGCCTGGCCCGGCACGGACGCGGCCGCCGGAGCGGGCGCCCCGCCCTGAGGCGGCGTCACCTGGACACCCGGCGCGGCCGCTCCCGCCGCCGGAGCGCTCGCGGCGTCCGTCTGCACGTACCAGGACGGGGGAGTGTAATCGGGCGCGTCGGACCAGTCGTCGTCGTCCTCCGCCGCGTTGTCGCCGACGTAGACGCCGTCCCGATCGCTGCTCACCTAGGCTCCCTCGTGTTCGCCGCCGCACGTTCGCGGTGCCGTTGCCGTCTCACAGCCTAGGCCGTGGGCCACCCCCGGCTGAAGGCGGTGCCGCAAGTCCGGACGGGCCGGGGACGGTCGGCGCGCGGCCCGCGACCGGGCCCGCGCGGGTCAGTCGAGGCGGCGCGGACCGCCCAGGACCTGCTGTTCCGCCTGCCCCGCCACGATCCGGACGTACTGACGGTTCATCCGGGTCGTCCACAGCGTCAGGTCGTCCGACAGCGACGGCAGCGCGGCCACCTCGCCCGGCCCGAGCGAGAGCACCCGGCCGATCAGCTCGGCCTCCTCCGGCATCACCCGCTGCACCCCGACCAGGTCGGCCGAGTTGAGCACCCGGACGGCGTTCGGCCCCAGGTGCGGCACCAGCGTCAGCACGGTCTGCCAGGGCGTGGCGGAGAGCCGGCTGCGCGGCGGGCGGGCGCCGAGGTCGCGCACCACGAGCACCGGCGAGCCGACCGAGGCGCCCTGCGGGCCGAGCCGGCCGGGCTGGTGGACCGTCACGCACGGCTGACCGCCGCCCGCGGCCTGCGCCATCGGGCCCCACCGGTGGCCGCGGGCGGTCTCGACGGCGATCCGCGCGCCGGTGGCGGCCGCCCGCAGCGCGATGACCTGCGCCGTCCAGAGGCCGCCGACCAGCACCAGCTCATGGGCGGTGGGCCGGAACAGGCCGAGCACGGCGGGGCGTGACTGGTGCACGTCCTCGCCGATCAGCACGCCGTCGTCGCCGACCGGGAAGGACAGCACGTCCAGCTCGGCGAGCGTCAGCACGTGCTTCTCCCGGCGTGGGCCGCGCAGCCCGAAGCCGGGCAGCAGCCGGGGCCGGACCCGCGGCTGCGGCTCCGCGCCGCTCTGCGGGGTGGCGGAGTAGGCCTGGTACGCCATCAGGAAGCACCTCCCAGGGGCAGCGTGGCGAGGACTCCGGGCGCCTGCTCCAGGTCGAGGCGGGCCAGGCCGAGCCCGGCGCTCTGGGCCCGCGCCTCCACCTGCCGGCCGAGCGCGACGGCCTCGCTCTCGCTGCGCCCGGTCACCCGGACGTGTCCGCTGAGCGCCACCGAGCCGCCGGTGCCGTGACCGGCCGTCAGGCTGAAGGTGCTGGCCAGCGCGGGGGCGCCGGTGACCAGGTTGACCAGGTCGGGGACGGCGATCCGGCCCGGGGCGCCGCCGGGGCGGCCGAGCTGCGGCCAGCGGGAGATCCAGTAGGTGCTGTGCCAGCGGTCGTCGACCCGCCAGAACCGGTTGGTCTCCTGGGTGCGCCGTCCGCTGCCGCCGCCGCTGCCGGTGCCCTGACGTCCGGCGGTGGCCAGCGGGTTGACGCAGCTGGAGATGGCCAGGGCGGCGATCAGCTCGCGCTCGTCGAGCACGGTGACGTTGAAGCCGGCGCTGTTCAGCCGCCCGGCCAGCTGGTCGGTGACCCGCTGGAGCGCCTTGCGGGCGCCCTGCTCGCCGCCGCCGCGGGCGCGCACCGCGGTGGCCGCCCGTTCCGGGTCGAGCTTGAGCGCGACCCAGGTGAGCCGCAGCGCCGGGGTGGCGGTGCCGTCCGCGAGCTCCTGGTAGGCGCGGGCGGCCAGCGACTGCTCGGGCAGGTGCGGCGCGGGCGCGGGCTGGGTGTGCTGGACGAGCTGGACCGACTCCAGGGCGATGTCGTCGACCCGCAGCGCGGAGCAGAGCACGTCCAGCGGCAGCGGCCGGGCGGTGCGGGCGGGCCGCAGCGGCAGGTCCTTGGCCTGGACGAGCAGGACGGCACTGAGGAAGGTGCCGTCGCCGACCATGCCGGTCTCCCGGCGCACCGGCCGGCCGCCGAAGTCGGTCTCGGTGGCGTGGGTGCAGGTGCGCAGAGCGGGTTCGAGTTCCAGGGCGGGGGCGAGCGCCGGGTCGGTGCCGGGCGGCGGGACGTGCGTCCGGGCGCGCTTGCGGCGGGCCTTGAGCGCGGCGCGCACCCGCAGTGCCTCGGGGATGGTGCGCCCGCGCAGCGGCACGACCGCGAGCACCAGCAGCACGAGGGAGACGGCGCCGAAGCCGGCGGCGACCGGCCGGCTGATCGTCCAGCCGACCGCGACCAGCGCCACCGCGACCTCGGCCAGCACGAGTTGCTGGAGCCTCAGCCGCCCGCCGAGCAGCCCGGGCCGGGGGTGGACGCGGACCGGGACGGGGCCGCCGGCGCCGCCGGAGCGGGCCCCTCGCGCGGTGCGGTCCGGGGCGGGGTCCGGGACGGGGGAGCCGCCGGTGTCGGCCCGGCCGCGTCGTGCGGAGCGGCGTGAACCACTGCCCCGTGCCGTGCTCCGGCGCCCTGGAGCGGTCTGGCTTGGCATCCCCCGAGTGCCCCTCTCTGATTCGGTTGTCGCGGCCCGGCTGGCCGGTGCGTGAACCGTACCCGTACCGTACTCACCGTCTGCTGCCGCATCGTAGAGGGTTCGAGCGCGTTCTCGCCCGGGGGGTGCGGGACACGGGGCAGGACGGTCCGACAGGGGAGACGACGAGGATGGCATCGCGCCGCGACGAGCTGAACGCCTACACCTTCGCCCGCAAGCGCACGGTCGCGGCCTTTCTGCTGCCCGGTGGCGGGGGGAGTGACGAGGACGCGCCGCGGCCGGTCAAGGCGGTGCTGCCGAGCGTGATAGCGGGCGCGTTGGTGGTCGGCGGCTTCGGGCTCTGGGGGGTGTTCAAGCCGAGCGCCCCGGTGGGCTGGGACGAGGGCAAGTACATCGTCCAGGGCAAGCAGAGCACCACCCGGTACGTGGTGCTGACCGACCCGGACGGGAGGACCAAGCGGCTGCACCAGGTGCTGAACATGGCCTCGGCGCGGCTGGTGCTGCCGGTGGACTCCAAGGTCGTGGTGGTCGACGACCGGGTGCTGGACCGCTACCCCAACCACGGTCCGACGATCGGCATCCCGTACGCGCCGGACAAGCTGCCGAGCAAGGCGAACGCGAGCAAGCCGATGAAGTGGTCGGTCTGCGACCGCCCGGGCGACGAGTCGGGGAGCACCGTCGACCAGGCGGTGTTCGTGGCGGGTGGCGCGGACGCGGACGCGCTCGGCGCGAAGGACCGCCGGCTGGACGTCGGCCAGGCGCTGCTGGTGCAGCAGGCGGACGACCCGCAGGTCGCCGCCGGCGGTCAGGCGGCCGGCCAGGGGAAGCTGAAGGTGTTCCTGGTGGACGACAAGGGCCGCCGGCACGCGATCGGCGGCCCGGAGGACTCGGACGCCACCCGCACCCAGCTGATGGGCGCGGTCTTCGGGCCGACCGCCGTGCCGCAGAAGGTGAAGAAGGACTGGCTGGACACCCTGGTGGAGGGCCGCGCGATCGTCTTCCCGAGGATCGACGGGCTGGTCCCGGACACCAAGGCCGCCAACTCCTCGGTGCCGCTGCAGAACCCGGAGGACCGCAAGGTCGGCCGGCTGGTCAGGTTCGGCGACAAGCACTACGTGGTGGGCAAGGACCGGCTGCTGCTGATCACCCCGTTCCAGGCGGAACTCATCCGGCAGAACCCGCAGTTGCAGCCGCTGTACAACCAGGACGCCAACCGGACCCCGCGGATCGACGAGCTGACCCCGGCCGAGCACGCCGTGGTCAACAGCGATGTGCCGCTGATGGGGGAGAGCGCCGCCGACTGGCCCCTCACCACGGGCGCGCCGGCCAACAACTGGAAGGCGCCGAAGGACGCGCGCCCGGTGGTCTGCAGCACCTTCGAAGGGGTGGCGGAGGACGGCCGGACGCCCAGGCGCAGCGTCTGGGCCGGTCCCGACTACCCGGTGCGCTACAGCAACGGCGCGGCCACCGCGCACGTGACGCCGGGTCACGGCCTGTTCTACCGCGCGCTGGACAACGCCGCCGAGGGCTCCGGCAGCGACTTCCTCATCACCGAGACCGGGCTGCGCTACGCGGTGCCGGCCAGCAGCGAGGGAGGCAAGGGCGGCCAGACCACCGCGCCGGCCCAGCCGGGCCAGCCGACCGGCCAGGGCGGGGCGCCGAAGACGCCTTCCGTGCCGCCCGCGACGCCGTCCGGCCCGCCGCAGCCCGAGGAGGCGGGCGGCAACCAGGCCCGGCTGGGCTACCAGGGCCTGCAGCCGGCGCTGGTGCCGCAGGCGTGGTCGAACCTGGTTCCGGCCGGTCCGGCGCTCAACGCGAAGAGCGCGGCGCAGCAGCAGAACGCCTGACCTGCGGTCGAACGCGTGAAGGGCCTTCGTCCGCGCGGCGCAAAGGACTTGGGCGCGATGTCATGGCTTGGTAACTGACCGTCGCCCGGTGTTGGGTGAGCTGCGTGTGCCGACTACAGTGCTGCAGGACATCACACCGGTGATGCCCGGGGCCGGAAACGATCCCCCGGCCACGAGGTCTGTCTCATGGGGGACGGTAGAGCATGGGTCAGTTCAAGACGACCGCTCAGGAGATGCTGGCGTTCGCCAAGCACATGGACGAGGTCATCGGCAAGAT
Organism: Kitasatospora putterlickiae; assembly: GCF_039527695.1. Classification (NCBI taxonomy): domain Bacteria; kingdom Bacillati; phylum Actinomycetota; class Actinomycetes; order Kitasatosporales; family Streptomycetaceae; genus Kitasatospora; species Kitasatospora putterlickiae. Next base: position 19,491 of record NZ_BAAAKJ010000348.1, on the reverse strand, counting down.
CAACACCGAGATCAACGGCCTCAACACCCTGGTGGGTTCGATCACCAGTGGTTGGCAGGGCCAGGCCGCGCAGGCGTACACCAACCTCCAGGGCCAGTTCAACACGGACGCCCAGGAGCTCAACAAGTCGCTGCGCGCCATCAAGGACGCGATCGAGCTCACGACCCAGAAGTACTCGCAGGCCGACGCCGACCAGCAGGCGATCTTCGGGTCCGCCGCCGCCGGCGCCTGATCCTCAGCTCCGTCCGTTCACCCCGCGACGCGCACCCCGGGTGACGGGGCGCTTCGCAGCCTCGACTAGGAGACATCGTGGCCGAACACATTCTGGTCAACTTCGAGACCATCAAGAACGCCAGCTCGGAGGTCCGTCGGACCGCGAAGACCATCCAGCACCAGCTGGAGGAGCTGAAGGCCGGCGTCACCAAGATCGCCGGGAGCTGGGAGGGCGCCGCCCAGCAGGGTTACCAGGGCCACCAGGCCAAGTGGGACCAGCGCGCCGCCCACCTGCAGCAGGTGCTGGAGCAGATCGCCAAGTCGCTGGACAGCGCGGCCGAGAGCTACCGGAACACCGAGAACCGCAACGCCACCCTCTGGACCGGCTGACGGCTCACCGCCGAACCCGGCGCGCCGAAGGGCGGGTGCCCCCTCGCGGGTGCCCGCCTTTGGCGCGCGAGCGTGCAACCAGGTGGACGACATGAGGGGTGGCAGGGTGCCGGTGGTCAGGTACCGGACGGCGGCCGCGGCGGCCGCGCTCGCGCTGCTCGGCGGCCCGTTGGCGGCGCCACCGGCGGCGGCGGACGGACCGGGCATCTCGGCCGCGGGGGAGTGCGGCAAGAACGCCCAGAACGTGCAGGCCGTGCCGTGGTCGCTCCAGCGGATGGTGCTGGACGAGCTCTGGCAGGGCGGCGCGGTCACCGGCGCCGGGGTGCTGGTCGCGGTCATCGACACCGGGGTGGACGACCAGAACCCGCAGCTCGCCAACAAGGTCCTCGACGGCGGCTCGCTGCTCAAGGACAAGGAGGGCAAGCCGGTCGAGGGCGGTGGCAAGGACGACCGGGTCGGCCACGGCACCAAGGTGGCCGGCATCATCGCGGCCTCCCGCAGCGAGCAGACCGGCTTCGTCGGCATCGCCCCGGGCGCCACCATCCTGTCGATCCGGCAGAACGACGCCGAGGGCAACGGCGATGTGCACTCGCTGGTCGCGGCCATCAACTCGGCGGTCCAGCAGGGCGCCAAGGTCATCAACATCTCGCAGGACGTGCGCGGCGCGGGCGACACCCGGTTCGTCGGCTACGAGGAGCTGAAGGCCGCGATCGACAACGCGGAGAGCCGGGGCGTGGTGGTGGTCGCCTCCTCCGGCAACGACGGCAAGAAGGGCGACACCTACCCGGCGGCGTTCCGCACGGTGCTCGCCGTCGGCGCCTCCGACCGCAACAACGAGCGCACCTACTTCTCCCAGTACGGCGACTTCGTGGACGTCGCGGCCCCCGGGGTCGACATGCTCTCCACGGTCCCGCGCGGCGGGCAGTGCGTGGACAACGGCACCAGCTTCGCGGCCCCGTACGCGGCCGGGCTGGCGGCGCTGCTGGTCGGCGCGCACGAGGACTGGAAGCCCAGCCAGGTGCGGGCCTGGATCGAGCAGACCGCGCAGCGCACCGACCACAAGGCGAACGAGTACATCGGCTGGGGCGTGGTCGACCCGGTGAAGGCGGTGACCACCGCGCCCGCCGCACCGGCCGACAGCCCGGTGGAGGACCCGCCGGTCCAGCTGGCCGCCGCTCCGATCGTGCCGCGCCCGCTCGGCCTCGGCGAGACCCAGGCCGACCGCGACGGCCGCACCGCGACCTACGTCCTGGGCATCGGCGTCCTGCTGGTCGCCCTGCTGATCGGCGGCGGCGTGGTGCTCCGCGACCAGCGCCGGCGGAGATAGGCCGGAGACGCGGCGGTGCCCCGGGCCAGGGGGAGCCCGGGGCACTGCCGTGTGGGGGAGGGGAAGGGTCGGGGGGAGGATCAGGCCTGCTGGTCCTCGGGGAGGCTGATCACCCAGTGGGTGTCCTGGCGGGGGCGCAGGTAGAGCAGCCAGTAGAGGGTGGCGACGGCGGTGATGCCGCCGGTCCACAGCAGCGGGACGGTGTCCAGCTGGGTGATGACGTAGCCGAGCACCACGATCAGCACCACCGGGACGGCCGGCCACAGCGGCATCCGCCAGGCGGCGGCGTGCTTGTGGTGCTTGCGGCGGGAGAGCAGCGCGGCGATCGCGACCAGCAGGTACATCCCGGTGACGGCGACGCCGGTGATCTCGCTGAGCAGCTCGCCCTTGACGTAGCAGAGCGCGGCGCCCGGCAGGCCGACGGCGAGGGTGGCGATCCACGGGGAGCCGAACCGGCCGAGGGTGCCGAAGGCCTTGTTGACCGGGCCGGGCCAGGCCTTGTCGCGGGCCGAGGCGAACAGCACCCGGGAGTTCTGGATGACCATGACGATGCCCGCGTTGATGATCGCCAGCGCGACGCAGAGGCTGATGAAGGTGCCGACCGCGGAGTTGCTCCAGGCGGTGACCATGCCGGAGATGTCGCCGGAGCTCAGCGTCGCCAGGTCGGGGGCGCCCATGGTGATGGCGGCGACCGGGACGAGCAGGATCGCGGCGGAGATGCCCAGCGTCCACAGCACGGTGCGGGAGACGTTGCGGCGCGGGTTCTCCAGCTCCTCGGAGAGGTAGACGGCGGTGGAGAAGCCCTGGGTGATGAAGAGCGCGATGCCGAGGGCGCCGATGATCGCGCCGATGCTCACCGTGGTGGTGACGCCGTCCTCGCCGGTGACCACGCCGTGCAGCATGCTGGGCGCGCCGCTGTTGGCGTGGGCGAAGCCGAGCACCGACACCACGCCGGCCGCGATGACCTCCAGCACCAGGAAGACGCCGGTGATCCAGGCGTTGGCGCGCAGGTCCAGCAGGCCGGCCAGGGTGGCGGCGAGCATCACCGCGGCGCCGGCCAGCGGCTTGTCGACGTGCAGCACGGGGGCGAGGTAGTCGGCGGTGCCGAGGGCGATGACCGAGGGCACGATCATCACCACGATCAGCGAGAGCACGAAGACCAGCCAGCCGGCCAGCCGTCCGGCCAGGGTGCCGACCATCGCGTACTCGCCGCCGGCGCTGGGGATCAGGGTGCCGAGCTCGGAGTAGCAGAAGGCGACGGCGACGCAGAGGATCGAGCCGATCGCGATGGCCAGCGCGGTGGCGCTGCCGATGCTGGAGAAGAGCTCCGGGACGATCACGAAGAGCGTGGAGGCCGGGGTGACGCAGGACAGCGTGAGCAACGTGCCGCCGACGACACCGATCGAGCGCTTGAGCGTCTTCTGGGCATCGGGCGCGCCTGCCACGGCCGGCGCGGGGGCCGTGGTGGTCGGCGGGCGAAGCGTGTCGGTCATGAGGCATCCGATCGGCTCTGTGCTGGTCCTGGAGAGGGAGCGGTATCGCCTCCGCTGGCTGACTGGCTCGGTTTCTGGTCCTGTCGCTCCCGGGCCGCCATGGAACCTTGGCCGGATCGGCCGAGTCAATCGCCGAAGGGCTTCGGAATCCGTTGTCACCTAGCGCATAAACATGCGATCCGATGATCACTAATAGTCATCACTATGCATGTCCGACTTGTTACTTTCGCTACATCGCGCTTGAATCCAAGGTGAACGCCGCGTTGCATGCACCTATTCAAAGGTGCCGTCTGAATGTGGAGGCAGGTCGCCCAGACGCCTCCGCGCCGTCCGCCAACCCCCGGGCCGGGTACGGGAACCGCAGCCCTCCGGCGGAAAGATCTAGGTAACGTTTCGGCACCCGGGACAGCGAAAGGGGCCGGATCCGAGGACCCGACCCCTTCGAACACGCTCCGTGACATCCGCGCGGGCCGCTACGGTGCCGGCAGCCAGCCCGTCTGCACCATCCGCCCGCTGGTCACCCGGCGCGAGACGAACACGCCCCGGCCCGGCGGCAGCGCCTGCGGCTTGACGTTGCCCAGCAGCGGGCCCTCGTCCCGGTTGCCGGAGAGCAGCACGCCCTGGCCGCCCAGCTCGCGCATCCGCTGCATGAACGGCTCGTACAGCGAGCGCCCGGCGCCGCCCGCGCTGCGCGCGACGATCACCCGCAGGCCGATGTCCCGGGCGAACGGCAGGAACTCCGCGAGCGCCGCCAGCGGGTTGCCGGAGGAGGTCGCCACCAGCTCGTAGTCGTCGACCACCACGAACATGTCCTTGCCGCTGTACCAGCTGCGGTTGCGCAGCTGCTCGGCGGTCACGTCCGGCCCGGGCAGCCGGCGCGCGCAGGCCCCGCGCAGCATCTCGACCACGCTCGACATGGCCGGCTGCGCCGCCGCGTACTCCACCAGGTACTCCGGCGGGACGACGCCGAGCAGCGCGCGCCGGTAGTCGCCGACCACGATGCCGGCCTGGTCCGGGGTGTACCGCTCGGTGATCTGCTTGACCAGCATCCGCAGCAGCGCGGACTTCCCGGACTCGGTGTCGCCGAAGACGATGAACAGCGGGTCGGTCTCGAAGTTGACGAAGGCCGGCGCCAGCTCCGCCTCGTCCACGCCGAACGCGACGCCCCGCTCCGGGTGCTCGAAGCCCTTCGGCAGCGCGTGCCCGTCCAGGACCGCCGGCAGCATCCGCACCTGCGGCGCGCGCGGGCCCGTCCACGCCCCGGCGACCGCCGAGACCAGCCCGGCCACGCCGTCCTGGAGGTCCTCCGCCGAGCTGGAGCCGTCCAGCCGGGGCAGACCGGTGAGGAAGTGCAGCCGGTCCGCGGTGACACCGCGCCCCGGGACGGCCGGCACGTTCTGCGCCACCCGGCGGTCCACCTCGGACTCCATGGAGTCACCGAGCTTCAGCTCGGTCCGGTTCTGCAGCAGGTCCTTGAGCGCCGGGCGGACCTCCGCGTACCGGGCCGCGGTGACGATCAGGTGGACGCCGTAGCCCAGGCCCCGCTGGGCGATGTCGCCGATCACCGGCTCCAGCGCCTCGAACTCCTGCTTGAAGGTGTTCCAGCCGTCGATCACCAGGAAGACGTCGCCGAACTGCTCCTCCGGCAGCGCGCCGGAGGCCCGACGGGCCCGGTAGGTGGCGATCGAGTCGATCCCGGTGGCGCGGAACAGCTCCTCGCGCCGGTTCAGCACGCCGTGCACCTCGGAGACCATCCGGCGCACCTTCTCGGCGTCCAGCCGCCCGGCCACCCCGCCGACGTGCGGCAGGCCCTGGAGCGACTGGAAGCCGCCGCCGCCGAGGTCCAGGAGGTAGAACTGCACCTCCAGCGGGGTGTGGGTGAGCGCGAACGAGGTCACCGTGGTGCGGATCACCGTCGACTTGCCGGAGAGCGGACCGCCCACCACCAGGCCGTGGCCGGCCGCCCCCGAGTAGTCGTGGTCGAGGATGTCGCGCTTCTGGTCACGCGGCTTGTCGACGATGCCGACCGGTACCCGCAGCCGGCCCAGCGCCCCGTACTGCGGCGCGGTCAGCCCGCGCTCGGCGGTCGCCTGGAGCGGCGGCAGCAGCTGGTCCACGCTCGGCGGGGCGTCCAGCGGCGGCAGCCACACCTGGTGCGCGGCCGGGCCCTGGCCCGTCATCCGCTGCACGAACACGTCCAGCACGGTGTCCGCCAGGGCGTCGTCCGGCTCCTCGGCGATCGGCTCGACCTCCTGCACCAGCGGCTCGGTCACCGGCACCTCGGCCGCGGTGAACCGCACCGGCCGCGCGGTGACCAGCCGGCCGCCGGTCGACCGCTGCTGCCCCGGTGCCCGGTACGGCCCGGAGACGTACGCCGCCTTGAACCGCTCCATCACGTCGGTGCCGAACTTCAGGTAGCCGACGCCCGGCACCGGCGGCAGGTGGTACGCGTCCGGGACGCCGATCGCCGCCCGCGACTCGGCCGCCGAGAAGGTGCGCAGGCCGATCCGGTAGGAGAGGTAGGTGTCCAGGCCGCGCAGCTTGCCCTCCTCCAGACGCTGCGAGGCCAGCAGCAGGTGCACCCCGAGGGACCGGCCGATCCGGCCGATCTGGATGAACATGTCGATGAAGTCTGGCTTGGCGGTGAGGAGTTCGGAGAACTCGTCGATGATCAGCACCAGCGACGGCAACGGGTCCAGCGCCGCGCCGGCCGCCCGGGCCCGCTCGTACTCGTGGATGTTGGCGTAGTTGCCCGCCCGGTGCAGCAGCTCCTGGCGCCGGTTGAGCTCGCCCTCGATGGCGTCCCGCATGCGGTCGACCAGGGTGAGCTGCCCCTCCAGGTTGGTGATCACGGCGGAGGTGTGCGGCATGTCCGCCATGCCCGCGAAGGTCGCGCCGCCCTTGAAGTCGGCGAGCACGAAGTTCAGCGTCTCCGAGGAGTGCGTCATCGCCAGCCCCAGCACCAGGGTGCGCAGCAGCTCGGACTTGCCGGAGCCGGTCGCGCCGACGCACAGGCCGTGCGGGCCCATGCCCTCCAGCGCGGCCTCCTTGATGTCCAGGTACACGTGCTCGCCGCCGGCCCCGACACCGATCGGCACCCGCAGCCGCTCGTGCTGCGCCCGCTGCCGCCAGCTGCGGGCCACGTCGAAGGAGCCCGGGTCGCCGGAGTTCATCAGGTCGGTGAAGTCCAGGTTGGACAGCAGCGGTTCGTCGTCCCCGCCGGCCGAGGCCCGGTACGGCGCCAGCTGCCGGGCCAGCGCCTCGGACTGCCAGGCGCTGAGGGTGTCCGGGGCGCCGGAGTAGGTGGCGCCGGAGGCCGAGCGCAGCACCAGCTCGTCCGGCGAGACCGTGACGATCAGGTGCCCGGTCGGCTCGTCCAGGTCGCCCGGGACCACCTCGACGATGGTCACCCCGTGCACGCCCTCCGCGCCGGCCAGCAGCGAGTCGTGCGGGACCGAGGCGCCGTCCATCACGACCACGATGTGCGGCTGGTCGGGTGCCGGCGCCGCGTCCCGGATGAACCGCTGACGGCCGACCAGCTCGTCCTCGATCAGCAGCTCCAGCTCGCCGAGGCCGGTGGCGATCAGCCGGCGCGAGCCGGCGCCGTCGTTCTCCTTGCGGTGCTGGTTGTGCGGGAGCCACTTGGTCCACTCCCACTCGTCCACCGCGCCGGGCGCGGCCGCCACCGTGATGAGCAGGTCGTCCGGCGAGTGCAGGGTGGTCAACTGGGCGATCATCGCCCGGACGTTGCCGTAGACGGTGTCCGGGTCCCCGCAGACCGTGATGTGGTAGAAGGCGCGCAGCGAGATCGCCAACGGCAGGTCCTGCAGGGTTCCGTGGGCCTTCAGGAAGGTCTGCATCGCGGCCGCCGACAGCGGCTCCAGCTCGTCCATCGGCGCGGTCTGCGGCGCGACCAGCGGGGTGGACAGCCGCACCGGTCCGCGGCCGACCCGGATCTGCGCGAAGTCGGCGTCCCCGGAGCGCCGTTCCCACAGCCGGCGGCCGTCCGCGACGATCGACCAGAGCTGGTCCGGCTCGGGGTTCAGGAACAGCTGCGCGCCGCGCTGGCGCTCGGCGGTCCGGCGCACCTGACGGCGCATCTGCTGGAGGTACTTGAGGTAGTCGCGCCGCTCGTCCGCGGTGGCCGAGGAGCCGCCCTTGCGGGCCCGGACGATCTGCGCGAGCGCCATGCCGACCGTGGAGACGATCATCAGACCGCCCATGATCTTCATCGGGGCCTGGGCGCCCGGCGCGAAGAAGAACACCGCCGATCCGCCCATGCCGAGCATCGGCAGGACGCTCATCACCCAGTCCTCGCCGCCCGACCGGGGCAGTTCGGGCGGGGGGACCAGCTCCACCGGCTCGTCCGGCACCGCGGGCGGATAGGCCCGGGGCGGCCGCTTGACGGTGATCACGCCCATGCGCGCCCCACCCCCCGACCACGAACGCTTCGCTCGATCACCACGGCATCAGCCCTCACGCCACTGGAATACGTACGGGTGAGGGCGCCCCGTGTGACGCCGCCCCCGCTCCGTCGACCGCAGGCACCAGGGAGGCGCGCGCCGCCCCCGCCGCCTTGCGCAGGGGGCCGATCCTACTGGGACCCCGGCCCGGTGGCCCCGCCCGCCCTCCACGGGGCCGGACACGAACCGAGCGGGTAGGGTAACGCCGCGCCAACTCGTGGCCCCGCCGGGCCGGTTCCGCCCGGCCCGGTCCGGCGCGACAGCCAGACCGACCAGCCGCCGGTACCGCGGCACCGTCATCAAGGGGGAGCGCCCAGTGCGTCGAGCGAACGAGGTGCGGGCATGACGACGCCCGCCACCACCGGCTTCTGCCGGGTCACCGTCGTCGCCCCGGACAGCCGGATCGACGTCGCCCTGCCCGAGGACGTGCCGCTCGCGGACGTCTACCCCGAGGTGCTGCGGCTCTCCGGCCAGACCCAGCCCGACGGCGTGCCCACCGGCTTCCACCTGGTGCGCCGGGACGGCACCGTGCTCGACGGCGGCCGCTCGCTCGCCGCCCAGCAGGTGCGCGACGGCGACCTGCTCAGCCTGCGCCCGTTCGCCGAGTCGCTGCCGCCCGCCGTCTACGACGACGTCGCCGACGCGATCGCCACCGCCGGCGAGACCGACCGCCGGTTCTGGAGCCCCGAGCTGATGCGCGCCTTCGGCCTCATCGGCACCGGCGTGCTGCTCACCCTGCTCGGCTTCGCCCTCTGGTTCGCCGATCTGCGCCACGACATGCACGGCCTGCCCGGTGTGCTCTCCGGCGTCGTCGCCGTCGTGCTCACCGCCTTCGCCGGCGTCCGCGCCCGGGTCTACCGCGACGCCTGGGCCGGCCTCGCGCTCGGCCTCGGCGCGCTGCCGCACGCCCTGATCGCCGGCAGCGGCGTGCTCGCCCCCACCGGAGGCCCGCTGGACGGCCCCGGCCGGCTGCAGTTCCTCACCGGCTGCGTCGCTGTCCTGGTGGTCGCCGTCCTGCTGGTCGGCCTGCTGCCGGAGAAGGACTCGCTGTTCGTCGCCGCCGCCTTCCTGGCCGCGGCCGGCGCGCTCGCCACCTTCGCCGCCGTCCTGCTGCCCGACACCCCGGCCAACCACATCGCCGCCGTCACCGGCGTCGCCGCCGTCGCCGCGATCGGCTTCCTGCCCGGCCTGTCCGCCCGCTTCGCCCGGCTGCCCGTCGGCTACAGCGCCCCCGGCCAGACCCGCGCCCGCGGCCGCGACCACGACGAGGAGGCCGCCCGCGCCGAACTCGTCCAGTACGAGCGGATCGCCCACCAGGCCCGCCGCGGCCACGAGGTGCTGGTCGGCCTGGTCGGCGGCTGCGCCGCGGTGATCGTCGGCGCCTGCGCGGTGCTCGGCTTCACCGACGAGACCCTCCCCGAGCTGCTCGCCCTCCTGCTCGGCCTCGCCACCATGCTGCGCGCCCGGCTGTTCCGCTACAGCGCGCAGGTCTTCAGCCTCACCATCGCCGGCCTGCTCGGACTGTCGCTGCTGATCGTCGGCCTCTCCCTGCACACCCCGCAGTTCGTGCTCCGGGCCGGCGTCGGCTCCACCAGCGCCGACCTGCGCACCGTCTGGCTGGCCGCCTCGATCGCCTTCGGCGCCGCGGTGCTCACCGCGATCGCCCTGGTGGTGCCCCGGCTCGGCGTCTCCCCGTTCTGGGGGCGGGTGCTGGACCTGGTCGACAGCCTCACCCTGATGTCGCTGGTCCCGCTGGTCCTGGCGGTGCTCGAGGTCTACCGACTGGTGCGCGGCGCCACCGGTTGACCCGTGCGCCGGGGCCGCCGGCCGCCCGTTCCGACGGCACTGGTACGCTTGGCCTTCGAGCGCAGCCGTGTGTCCGCCCCCGGGTGGGGTGACGACCGGCGGCCGCGCCCGTCACGACACCGAGTTCTCCCAGAGTCCTGTGCCGTAGACCAGGACCGCTCGGTATCAACCTCGTAAGGAGTTGCAGTGGCTCTCGCCTCTGACGTCAAGAAGCAGATCATCGCCGAGTTCGGCCAGAAGGAGGGCGACACCGGCTCCCCCGAGGTCCAGGTCGCCATGCTCTCCCGCCGCATCTCGGACCTGACCGAGCACCTCAAGTCGCACAAGCACGACCACCACTCGCGCCGCGGCCTGCTGATCCTGGTCGGCCAGCGTCGCCGTCTGCTGCAGTACCTGGCCAAGAAGGACATCGAGCGCTTCCGTACGCTCGTCGACCGCCTGGGCATCCGTCGCGGTGCCGCCGGCGGCGCCCGCTGAGAACGCCGCTCGGGGCGGCTCCCCACACCGGGGAGCCGCCCCTCGCGCGTATGCCGCGGCCGTACGACCGGGGCGCCCGGCGCGGCGCCCGAACGTAACGACCGGGCATAACAACTCGCGCGCACCTCCCCAGGTGGCCGAGGATTGCACCGTAGGGTTGTGGGCATGCCGGGTGATGGCGCCGCAAGCGCGCCACTCAGGCAGCAGAACCCAACCCCCCCGCGGGACGAAGGCTTCAAACGGAAGCCGCCCGCATCCGAGAGAGCGTCCAGACGCGGACCGCCCCGTCCGGACCCGGCCGGCCGAGAGGCGCCGGTCCTCGGTAGTGGCCGCCGGAGGCCCCGCCCATCGAAGCGGGGTGCACCGGAGGCTTCGATCGAAGACCGGCCCGACCGTCCAGGGTCAACACGCAGGCGATGCGCGGGGACGCTCTCCCGGAGACGTACGAAAGAGGAGATCTTCCAGGTGGAAGAGAACGTGTTCTACGCCGAGGCCGTGATCGACAACGGTTCCTTCGGCACCCGTACCATCCGCTTCGAGACCGGCCGCCTGGCCCGTCAGGCCGCCGGCTCCGCCGTCGCCTACCTGGACGACGACACCATGGTGCTGTCGGCCACCAGCGCGTCCAAGCAGCCGAAGGAGCACTTCGACTTCTTCCCGCTGACCGTGGACGTCGAGGAGCGGATGTACGCCGCCGGCCGCATCCCCGGCTCGTTCTTCCGTCGCGAGGGCCGGCCCTCCGAGGACGCGATCCTCACCTGCCGCCTGATCGACCGCCCGCTGCGCCCGTCCTTCGTCAAGGGCCTGCGCAACGAGATCCAGGTCGTCGTCACCGTGATGGCGCTGAACCCGGACCACCTGTACGACGTGGTGGCCATCAACGCGGCCTCCGCCTCCACCCAGCTGGCCGGCCTGCCGTTCTCCGGCCCGATCGGCGGCGTGCGCGTCGCCCTGATCAACGGCCAGTGGGTCGCCTTCCCGACCCACAGCGAGCTGGAGTCGGCCGTCTTCGACATGGTCGTGGCCGGCCGCGTCCTGCCGGACGGCGACGTCGCGATCATGATGGTCGAGGCCGAGGCCACCGACAAGACCATCAAGCTGGTCGAGGGCGGCGCCGACGCGCCGACCGAGGAGGTCGTCGCCGCCGGCCTCGACGCCGCCAAGCCGTTCATCAAGGTGCTGTGCGCCGCGCAGTCGCAGCTGGCCGCCCAGGCCGCCAAGCCGACCGGCGAGTTCCCGGTCTTCCTGGACTACCAGGACGACGTGCTCGCCGCGCTGACCGCCGCCGTCAAGGACGAGCTGGCCCAGGCCCTCACCATCGCGGGCAAGCAGGAGCGCAACAACGAGCTGGACCGCGTCAAGGCGCTGGCCGCCGAGAAGCTGCTGCCCGAGTTCGAGGGCCGCGAGAAGGAGATCAGCGCCGCCTACAACGCGCTGACCAAGAAGATCGTCCGCGAGCGCGTCATCAAGGACAAGGTCCGCATCGACGGCCGCGGCGTCACCGACATCCGCACCCTGGCCGCCGAGGTCGAGGCCATCCCGCGGGTGCACGGCTCGGCCCTGTTCGAGCGCGGCGAGACCCAGATCCTGGGCGTCACCACGCTGAACATGCTCCGCATGGAGCAGCAGCTGGACACGCTCTCCCCGGAGACCCGCCGCCGCTACATGCACAACTACAACTTCCCGCCGTACTCGGTCGGCGAGACCGGCCGCGTCGGTTCGCCGAAGCGCCGCGAGATCGGCCACGGCGCGCTGGCCGAGCGGGCCATCCTCCCGGTCCTGCCGACCCGCGAGGAGTTCCCCTACGCGATCCGCCAGGTCTCCGAGGCGCTGGGCTCCAACGGCTCCACCTCGATGGGCTCGGTCTGCGCCTCCACCATGTCGCTGCTGAACGCCGGTGTGCCGCTGAAGGCCGCCGTCGCCGGCATCGCCATGGGCCTGATCTCCCAGGAGATCGACGGTGAGACCCACTTCGTGACCCTCACCGACATCCTCGGTGCCGAGGACGCGTACGGCGACATGGACTTCAAGGTCGCCGGTACCCGCAACTTCATCACCGCGCTGCAGCTGGACACCAAGCTCAACGGCATCCCGGCGTCGGTGCTCGCCGCCGCGCTGAAGCAGGCCCGCGACGCCCGCCTGCACATCCTCGACGTGATGAACGAGGCCATCGACTCCCCGGACGAGATGTCCCCGAACGCGCCGCGCATCATCACCATCAAGATCCCGGTGGACAAGATCGGCGAGGTCATCGGCCCCAAGGGCAAGATGATCAACCAGATCCAGGAGGACACCGGCGCCGAGATCACGATCGAGGACGACGGCACCATCTACATCGGTGCCGCCGACGGCCCGGCCGCCGAGGCCGCCCGCACCACGATCAACCAGATCGCCAACCCGACCATGCCGGAGGTCGGCGAGCGCTACCTGGGCACCGTGGTCAAGACCACGACCTTCGGTGCCTTCGTGTCGCTCATGCCGGGCAAGGACGGTCTGCTGCACATCTCGCAGATCCGCAAGCTCGCCGGCGGCAAGCGCGTCGAGAACGTCGAGGACGTCCTCGGCGTCGGCGCCAAGGTGCAGGTCGAGATCGCCGAGATCGACCCGCGCGGCAAGCTCTCGCTGATCCCGGTCATCGAGGGCGAGGAGAACGCCGAGGCCGCTTCCGAGTGAAGCGC
>NZ_BAAAKJ010000348.1:0-6602 GCF_039527695.1 Kitasatospora putterlickiae | reverse complement strand
GCCGCACCCTGTTGTCACCCACGTCCTTTCGACCGACCGCTTTTCTACGGAGGTACCCCCGTGGCCCAGGCCTCGGCGGCGACGCAGCGCCCCGGCACCACCCGGACCCTGCTCAAGGGCGTGGACGGCGCCGGAACCGTGCGCCGCACCGTCCTCCCAGGCGGCCTGCGCGTCGTCACCGAGACCCTGCCGACGGTGCGCTCCGCGACCTTCGGCATCTGGGTCGGCGTCGGCTCGCGGGACGAGACCCCGCAGCTCAACGGCGCCACCCACTACCTGGAGCACCTGCTCTTCAAGGGCACCGAGCGGCGCAGCGCGCTGGACATCTCGGCCGCCCTGGACGCGGTCGGCGGCGAGATGAACGCCTTCACCGCCAAGGAGAACACCTGCTACTACGCGCGGGTGCTCGACACCGACCTGCCGCTGGCCATCGACGTGGTCTGCGACATGCTCACCGGCTCGCTGATCCGCCCCGAGGACGTCGACGCCGAGCGCGGCGTCATCCTTGAGGAGATGGCGATGGCCGAGGACGACCCGGGCGACGTCGTCCACGACCTCTTCGCCAAGGTGATCTTCGGCAGCGGCCCGCTCGGCCGGCCGATCCTGGGCACCCAGGAGACCATCCGCTCGCTCACACGCGACCAGATCGCCAACTTCTTCCACCGCCGCTACAAGCCCGAGCACCTGGTCGTCGCCGCGGCCGGCAACCTGGACCACCGCAAGGTCGTCCGGCAGGTCGAGCGGGCCTTCGCGCCGCTGCTCGCCAAGTCCGAGGCGGCCCCCGCCGAGGCCCGGCGCGGCGTCAAGGCGCTGCGCACCGCCGGCCGGGTCGAGGTGCTCAACCGGTCCACCGAGCAGGCCCACCTGGTGCTGGGCGTGCCCGGCGTGCCCCGGCACGACGAGCGCCGCTGGGCGATGGGCGTGCTCAACGCGGCCCTCGGCGGCGGCATGAGCTCGCGGCTGTTCCAGGAGGTCCGGGAGAAGCGCGGCCTGGCGTACTCGGTGTACTCGTACTCCTCCTCCTACGCGGACAGCGGCCTGTTCGGCATCTACGCCGGCTGCCAGCCCAAGCGGGTCGAGGAGGTGCTGCGGATCTGCCGCGACGAGCTCGCCAAGGTGGTCGCCGAGGGCATCACCGAGGAGGAGCTGCGGCGCGCGATCGGCCAGATCTCCGGTTCCACCGTGCTCGGCATGGAGGACACCGGCTCGCTGATGAACCGCATCGGCAAGGCCGAGCTGAGCTACGGCCACCACCTGTCGGTCGACGACATGCTGGCGAAGATCGCCGCGGTGACCCTGGACGACGTCCACGAGGTCGCCCGTGATGTGCTGGGGGCCTACCGGCCGTCGCTGGCGCTGATCGGCCCGATCAACGACAAGCGGGCCGCGAAGCTCGCCGACCTGCTGGTGTGAGAGGACTTTCGCTATGACGCTGCGTGTCGCCGTGATCGGCGCCAAGGGACGGATCGGCTCGGAGGCGGTCGAGGCCGTGGCGGCCGCGCCGGACATGGAGCTGGTCGCGACCCTCGGCCGCGGTTCCAGGCTGGAGGAGCTGACCGAGGCGGGCGCCCAGGTGGCCGTCGAACTGACCCACCCGGACTCGGTGATGGGCAACCTCGACCACTGCCTGCACCACGGCATCCACGTGGTCACCGGCACCACCGGCTGGACGGAGGAGCGGCTGTCCACCGTGCGCGGCTGGCTCGACGAGGCTCCGGAGCTCGGCCTGCTGATCGCGCCGAACTTCTCGATCGGCGCGATCCTCGGCATGAGGTTCTCGCAGATCGCGGCCAGGTACTTCGAGTCGGTCGAGGTCGTCGAGCTGCACCACGACGGCAAGGCGGACGCCCCCAGCGGCACCGCCACCCGCACCGCCCAGCTGATCGCCGCCGCCCGCGCCGAGGCCGGCCGCCCGGTGCAGCAGGACCCGACCACCCACAGTCTGCCCGGCGCCCGCGGCGCCGACGTCGACGGGGTGCCGGTGCACGCGGTGCGGCTGCGCGGCCTGCTCGCCCACCAGCAGGTGATGTTCGGCGACACCGGCGAGACCCTCACCATCCGGCACGACTCGCTGCACCACAGCAGCTTCATGCCGGGCATCCTGCTCGGCGCGCGCAAGGTCGTCGAGACGCCCGGGCTCACCCTGGGCCTCGAACACTTCCTGGACCTGTGAGCCCGGCATGACCTCCCGTACCGGCTTCTTCGTCCTCTCCGGCGTGCTGGCCCTGGTCGCGCTGCTCTGCGTCGGCGAGGGCGTCCAGCTGATCGCCACCGGCGAGCCGCTCGGCATCGGCATGGGCCTGTGCGCCTTCGTCATCCCGGTCGTCGGCCTCTGGTTCCTGCGCCAGACGGTCCGCTTCGGCCGGGACAGCGAGCGGCTCGCCCGTGAGCTGGAGGCCGAGGGCGGCCTGCCGGTGGACGAGCTGGAGCGCACCGACGGCGGGCGGATCGACCGCGCCTCGGCCGACGCGGTGTTCGCCTGCCGCAAGACCGAGGCCGAGGCCGCCCCCGGCGACTGGCGGGTCTTCTTCCGCCTGGCGGTCGCGTACGCCGACGCCGGCGACGTGCCGCGCGCCCGCAAGACCATGCAGCACGCGATCCGGCTGCACCGCAATACCGGCACCACCATCACCAAGCCTGCGAGGAGTAACGCGTGAGCGACGACACGACGGCCCCCCGGTTCCGCAGCGACGTCACCGTGGACCTGGTCCGCAGCGCCGCCGCCGACTCGGACGTCATCTGGGCGGCCCGGGTTTCGACGGCGGGGGAGCAGTCCCTGGAGGCGCTCCAGCAGGACCCGGAGAAGTCCACGGGCCTGATCAACTTCCTGATGCGGGACCGGCACGGCACGCCGTTCGAGCACAACTCGATGACCTTCTTCATCAGCGCGCCGATCTTCGTCTTCCGCGAGTTCCACCGCCACCGCAGCGGCTGGTCCTACAACGAGGAGTCCGGCCGCTACCGCGAGCTGGAGCCGGTCTTCTACGTGCCGGGCGAGGAGCGCAGGCTCGTCCAGCAGGGCCGCCCCGGCCGCTACGAGTTCGTCGAGGGCACCCCCGAGCAGCACAAGACGGTCACCTCCTCGATGGAGGCCGCCTACCGCGAGGCGTACGGGCGCTACCAGGAGATGCTGGAGGCCGGCGTGGCCCGCGAGGTCGCCCGCGCGGTGCTGCCGGTCGGGCTCTTCTCGTCGATGTACGCGACCTGCAACGCCCGCTCGCTGATGCACTTCCTGTCGCTGCGCACCAAGCGGGAGAACTCGGCGGTGCCGTCGTTCCCGCAGCGCGAGATCGAGATGGTCGCCGAGCGGATGGAGGAGCAGTGGGCCGCGCTCATGCCGCTCACCCATGCGGCCTTCGAGAAGCACGGCCGGGTCGCCCCCTGACCTGCGGCGACGGGCATCCGGGGAGAGCGTCTGGCATGTCTGGATTGCGGCATTTCTGACCGCTCCCTACGCTCGTGAACACGGATTCCGGTGCTGCTTGAACCCCCGAGCACGCAGCACCGGAATCCCATGTCCCCGCTGCTTGAACCGCCTTCGCCGGGGTGGTGCGCCGGTGTGGCCGTCCGAACCGTGGACCGGCCCGGGTGCCGCCCCACCGCCTACGAGTAGTTTTGGACGCATGGCTCCGACCTCCACCCCCCAGACGCCCTTCGGGCGGGTCCTGACCGCGATGGTGACACCGTTCACCGCCGACGGCGGCCTCGACCTCGACGGCGCCCAGCGCCTCGCCGCGCACCTCGTCGACTCCGGCAACGACGGCCTCGTGGTCAACGGCACCACCGGGGAGTCCCCGACCACCAGCGACGACGAGAAGGCCCGCCTCGTCCGCGCCGTGGTGGAGGCGGTCGGCGACCGGGCCCACGTGGTGGCCGGCATCGGCACCAACGACACCCACCACAGCGTCGAGCTGGCCCGCCAGGCCGAGGCGGCCGGCGCGCACGGTCTGCTGGCGGTCACGCCGTACTACAGCAAGCCCCCGCAGGAGGGCCTGTACCGGCACACCGTGCGGATCGCCGACTCCACCGGGCTGCCGGTCATGCTGTACGACATCCCGGGCCGCAGCGGGGTCGCGCTGAGCCACGAGACGCTGGTGCGGCTCGGCGAGCACCCGCGGATCGTCGCCAACAAGGACGCCAAGGGCGACCTCGGCGCCGCCGCCTGGGCGATCGCCCGCTCGGACCTCGCCTGGTACTCGGGCGACGACATCCTCAATCTGCCGTTGCTGTCGGTCGGAGCCGTCGGTGTCGTCAGCGTGGTCGGCCATGTGGTCGCCGGCGAACTGCGGGCCATGGTCGAGGCCTACCTGGCCGGCGATGTGGCCAAGGCCACGGCGGTGCACCAGCGCCTGCTGCCGGTGTTCACCGGTATCTTCCGCACCCAGGGAGTCATCCTCGCCAAGGCCGCGCTGGACCTCCAGGGCCTGCCCGCCGGCCCGCTGCGGCTGCCCCTGATCGGCGCGACTCCCGAGGAGATCGCGCAACTGAAGAAGGATCTCGCCGACGGCGGGGTAGACCTGTAACAGACACAGACGTGCGCGCCCCGGCTCGCCGGACCCTCACGGGCCCGCCGCTGGACCGGACCGAAGGCGCGAGAGCACAGACCTGGTAGGAAAACGACACTGAGAACGCACGCCATATGTCTCGCGGGGGAGGACCCCGGACATATGGCGTGCGTCGTGAGGAGAGTCTTTTGAGCCACCCGCATCCCGAACTCGGCGCGCCGCCGGCCCTCAAGGCGGGCGCCCTGCGCATCACCCCGCTCGGCGGTCTCGGCGAGATCGGCCGCAACATGACGGTCTTCGAATACGGGGACCGCATTCTCATCGTCGACTGCGGCGTCCTCTTCCCCGAGGACGAGCAGCCCGGCGTCGACCTGATCCTCCCGGACTTCAGCTACATCCGGGACCGCCTCGACAAGATCGACGGCATCGTCCTCACGCACGGCCACGAGGACCACATCGGCGCCGTCCCGTTCCTGCTCCGGGAGAACCCGGACATCCCGCTGATCGGGTCGAAGCTCACCCTCGCGCTGATCGAGGCCAAGCTCGCCGAGCACCGCATCCGCCCGTACGTGCTAGAGGTCGCCGAGGGCGACCGCGAGCGGATCGGCCCCTTCGACTGCCAGTTCATCGCGGTCAACCACTCCATCCCGGACGCGCTGGCCGTCGCCGTGCGCACCCCCGCCGGCATGGTCGTCGCCACCGGCGACTTCAAGATGGACCAGCTGCCGCTGGACGGCCGCCTCACCGACCTGCCCACCTTCGCCAAGCTGGCGGAGGAGGGCATGGACCTGCTGCTGGTGGACTCCACCAACGCCGAGGTCCCCGGCTTCATCCCGCACGAGCGCGACATCTCGGCCGCGCTGCGAAACGTTTTCGCGAACGCGGAGAAGCGCATCATCGTCGCCTCCTTCGCCAGCCACGTGCACCGCATCCAGCAGGTGCTGGACGCCGCGCACGAGTACAAGCGCAAGGTCGCCTTCGTCGGCCGCTCGATGGTCCGCAACATGGGCATCGCCCGCGACCTCGGCTACCTGAAGGTGCCCGGCAACATGGTCGTCGACGTCAAGCAGCTGGACGACCTGCCGGACAACGAGGTCGTGCTGATCTGTACCGGCTCGCAGGGCGAGCCGATGGCCGCGCTGTCCCGGATGGCCAACCGCGACCACCAGATCCGCATCGTCGAGGGCGACACCGTCGTCCTGGCGTCCTCGCTCATCCCGGGCAACGAGAACGCGGTCTACCGCGTGATCAACGGGCTGACCCGCTGGGGCGCCAAGGTCGTGCACAAGGGCAACGCCAAGGTGCACGTCTCCGGCCACGCCTCGGCCGGCGAGCTGCTGTACTTCTTCAACATCTGCAAGCCGCGCAACCTCATGCCGGTGCACGGCGAGTGGCGCCACCTGCGGGCCGCGGCCGACCTCGGCATCGCGACCGGCGTCCCGCGCAACCGGGTGGTCATCGCGGAGGACGGCGTCTGCGTCGACCTGGAGGGCGGCGTCGCCCGCATCGTCGGCAAGGTGCAGGCCGGCTACGTTTACGTCGACGGCTCCTCGGTCGGCGACATCACCGAGGCCTCGCTCAAGGACCGCAGGATCCTCGGCGAGGAGGGCTTCATCTCCTGCTTCGTGGTGGTCGACTCGACCAACGGCAAGATCGTCGGCGGCCCGAGCATCCAGGCCCGCGGCTCCGGCATCGACGACGCCGCGTTCGTCCCCGTCGCGGCCAGGCTCCAGGAGGCGCTCGACCGCTCGGCGAGCGACGGCGTCCTGGATATTCGCCAGGTCCAGCAGCTCGTCCGCCGGACCATCGGCAAGTGGGTGGCGGACAACTACCGCCGCCGCCCGATGATCCTGCCGGTCGTCGTCGAGGTCTGAGCCTCCCCGGCGTGATTTGACGTGGGGCGACCCGGTGCGTACTGTTCTCCGGGTTGCCCCACGGGACGGCCCCCAGTCGAAGTCCTCGAACGAAATTCGAGAACGGAGCGGGAAAACGGCCCGAGAAACTCTGATAGAGTTCGGGAGCGCCGAAAGGCCAAAGCAAATCGGATGAATGAAACTCCGGAAAACGGAGCGGAAAACATCTGATAAGCTGGAAACA
>NZ_BAAAKJ010000347.1:1275-2977 GCF_039527695.1 Kitasatospora putterlickiae | reverse complement strand
CGGCGGGGCAGCCGCCCGGGGCGCTGTCCGGGGCGCTGTCCGGGGCCGGTGGAGCGTGCTCCGGTGGCGCGTGGTCCGGCAGCAGCGCCAGGTGGCCCTCGACGACGGCCAGTGCGGCGTCCTGCTCGGGGCGGGGCCGCCCGGCGGTGAGCGCGCGCACGGCGGCCACCTGGGCGACCGCGTCGGCGCCGCGTTCGGCCATCACGGCCGCCCAGGCGAGCCGGGTGTGCAGCGCGATCCGGCGCTCGACGGCCGGGACGGCGCCGCCCGGTGACACGGCGGCGGGCGGGGCCGGCGGCAGGGTGCGGACCAGCTCGAAGGCCCGGTCCAGCTGCCCGGACTCGGCCAGCGCGGGCAGCAGCAGCTCGGTGACGCCGGCCCGTTCGGCGTCCCCGGCGAGTTCGTGCGCGCGCTCCAGCAGGACCACCGCGGAGCCCGCCGCGCCCGCTTCGAGGACCCGCCGCCCGGCCTCCGCGAAGTGCACTGCCGCGCCCGCCCGGTCGCCGCCGGCCAGCAGCAGCGAGGCGACCAACTGGCGGCGCTCCTCGGCGAGGTCGGGGTCGGCGCGAAGGATGGCGCGGGCCGCCCGGCGGGCCAGCGCGGCGCGTTCGGCGGGCGCCAGGGCGGCCGTCACGGCGTCGGCGGTCAGCGCGTGCCGGAAGGCGTAGCGGTCCGGGGCGGCGCCGTCGGGCACGATCACATTGGCCTCGGAGGCCGAGCGCAGATGGCTGAACAGGCTGCGGTCGTCGTACCCGGTGATCAGCTGCACGGTGGTCACCGAGAAGCGGCTGCCCAGGGTGGCCGCCGTCAGCAGCAGGTCCCGTACCTGCGGGTCGAGTTGGTCGATGCGGTGACCCCAGCTGCGGACGATGGTGCTGGGCACACCGGGGCGCGAGCCGTCGGCGAGCGCCCAGCGGCCGTCCCCGTCCCGGTGCAGGGCGCCGGACTCCAGCAGGTCGGCGAGCAGTTCCTCGACCAGGTAGGGGCAGCCGTCGCCGCGCTCGGTGAGGTGCTCCACCAGCGCGGCCGGCAGGTCGTCGGCGCGCTCGCCCTCCAGGATCGCGGCGGCCAGCGCGGCCACCTCGCCGGGCGGCAGCGGCCGCAGCTCGGTGACGGTGGCGGCGCGGCGGCGCTCGGCGGCGCGCACCAGGTCCAGGGCGGGGCCGGGTTCGGCGCGCAGCGTGGCGAGCAGCAGCACCGGCAGTCCGGCCAGGTTGTCGACCAGGTACTCCAGGACGGCGACGGTCTCCGCGTCGGTGTCGTGCAGGTCCTCCAGCAGCAGGACGCAGCCCTGCTCGCGGCCGAGCACCGCGAGCAGCCGCAGCAGCGCCTCGGCGAGTTCGACCACGCTCTCCGGGTAGGCGCCGGGGCCGGCCGCCGTCGGGGTCTGCCGCCACTCCGGGACCAGTCGGGCCAACGCCGGCCGGTAGGGCGTGAGTTCGGGGTCGGTGGGCGGTCCGGCGGCCCGGAACCGGGAGGAGAGCGCCTCGATCAGTGGCCGGAACGGCGTCACCGTGCCGGTCGAGCTGCCCCGCCCGCGCAGCACCGGAAGGCCCAGCCCGTACGCCTGGTAGGCGCACTCGCCGGCCAGCCGGGACTTGCCGATGCCGGCCTCGCCGAGCAGGAAGACCGCCCCGCCGCCCTGCTGCCGGGCGGCGGCCAGCGCGCCCATCATCCGCACCGCCTGCTCCAGGTACGGCTC
>NZ_BAAAKJ010000347.1:0-1178 GCF_039527695.1 Kitasatospora putterlickiae | reverse complement strand
GCGGCGCCGGCGGGTGTCGCGGGCAGCAGCCGGACGGCGGCCAGCGCGCCGCCGAGCATCGCCAGCTCGGGGGCGCGACCGACGGTGATCGACGACGTGGTCCGCATGGCCGCAGGCTACTTGACGGGGTATCCGTTCTGAAGAGTGGTGAGTCGGCTACGAAGCAGACACGGTGTCACCACCGGGTGGTTACCGTACGACCACACGCGGGGTGGAGGGGCCGCGCGGTCGGCCCGGGACGGCGGGCGCGGGCCCGTCCGGCCCGTCCGGCCCGTGTCCGGGTCCGCCGCCGAGGGGCTGCCCGTTCCTCGACGGCGGACGGTCCGGCCGGTCAGGGCCGGGGGTGGTGCGGTGGCGCGGGCCGTACTCGGAGGGGCTCGCTCAGAAGGGCGTGGTCATGGTCGGGAACTCGACGATCGGCGGGATGGCGCCGCCGGTGCCGGCGAGCAGACGGGAGCGCAGGCCCAGGCCGTTCCCCGGGCGCAGGCGGATCTCGCCGGCCGGGTGGTCGGCCGTCTCGCCGGGGCGGGCGGCGGATTGCGGCAGGGTGAGCCGCTCATCGTGGTCGTGCATGGTCGGAGCTCCGTTCGGGTCGCGGTGGATGGTCCGGATCGTGCGGATGGTGGGGGTCGGTGCGGGACGTCCCGTGGGGAGGACGTCGCACGGGTGGCGCCGGTTCGGTCGGGGTGGCCGGGACGGGTGGTGCGGGGTGGCGCGTGCGCGCGTGGGGACGCGCACGCGCGTGCGTGGGGGCGCTGGGGGGCGGCCGGGGGCGCGCGGGTCGGTCAGGAGCTGGTCGGGCGCCGGTCAGCCGAGTACGGCCGGCGCGGAGCGGCACGCCGCCGGCACCCGCGGCCGCAGCAGCAGGGCGGGCGGCACCTGGTCGGGGAAGCCGAGGCGGAGCAGCCCGTGGCCGATCCCGGCCAGGCCGGTGAGCAGCCCGGGGTGGGGCACCTGGTCGGGGGCGCCCGAGCGCGGCCCGTCCTGGTCGACGGCGGCCAGCAGCGCCCCGGCCCGGCGGACCCAGGGGGTGCGGCCGGCGGCGGGTCCGTGCCGGCCGAGCAGTTCCAGCACACCCAACTCGCCGTGGCAGAGGCTGTGGTCGCCGAGCGGAGCGGCGCGGGCGGTGTTCCGCACGGCGCGCTGGGCCCAGTCGGCGAGCCGGCGGGCGGCGAGCG
>NZ_BAAAKJ010000346.1:10441-10905 GCF_039527695.1 Kitasatospora putterlickiae | reverse complement strand
AGGGCGGCCGCGCGCGGCGAGGCCGACGCCACCGGGGTGGCGCGGGCCGCCGCGCCGACCGGGGCGGAGGTCCTGGTAGACCTGGCGCCGGAGACCGTCCGGGTCACCGTGGACGCGCCGTACGGGGCGCCCGGTCGGTTCGGAGAGGTGCTCGCGGTACGGCTGAGCGCCACCGCCGTCGCGGCCCGGGAGGACACCCTGCGGGGAGCGGAGGGAGGTGCGGGCGCGTGGACGGGCTGAGCGTGCCGGCGCGATCGGCGCCGCGGCGGGCCGACACGGGGTCGGGGACGGTCTGGCTGCTGACCTGCGCATTGCTCGGCTGCCTGGTGTGCACCGCCGTGCTCTCGGTGGGCGCGGTGGTCGGCGCCCGGCACCGGGCGGAGTCCGCCGCGGACCTGGCGGCGCTCGCGGCGGCCGACCGGCTGCTGCTGGACGCGGACGGCGGCTGCGGCCGGGCCGAGGCC
>NZ_BAAAKJ010000346.1:5661-10393 GCF_039527695.1 Kitasatospora putterlickiae | reverse complement strand
GCGCAGCGGGCCGCCCTGGTCGCCTGCGCGGTGGACCGGGCGGAGGACGCCGTCGAGGTGGTGGCCCAGGTGCCCGTCACCGGGCTGCCGCCGCGCTTGCCGGTCGGACCGGCCCGGGCACGGGCCAGGGCCGGACCGGTCAGGGCGCCGGTGGCGCCGACGGACGAGGACGCGCGGGCCGCGCTGGGCGATACCGGCTGGATCGGGGGTGGCTCATGAAGCTCACGGCGAGTCCTCGTCGGTGGGCCCGTCCGCCCGCCGCGCCGCCCGCCTCGCCGCCTCCCGTCCCGGCTCCCGTTCCACCGTCCGGGCCGCCGCCTCGGCNNCGCCGTCGGCCGCCTCGGCAGCCGCCTGGGCCGCCTCCGTCGGGTCGGGCACGTGCGGTGGCGTGGCCCGCCCACCCCCGCCGGAGGGGCCGGACGGTCCGGCTGCTCCGTCCGGCCCGGTCCCTGCGGCGACCGGGGGAGCACCGGCGAGCAGCACGTCCAGCAGCCGGACCGCGGCCGCCTTGTCCAGCGGGTCGTTGCCGTTGCCGCACTTGGGTGACTGCACGCAGGACGGGCATCCGCGCTCGCACTCGCAGGCGGCGATCGCCTCCCGGGTGGCGGTCAGCCACTGCACGGCCCGCTGGAACCCGCGTTCGGCGAAGCCGGCCCCGCCGGGGTGGCCGTCGTAGACGAACACGGTGGGCAGCCCGGTGTCGGGGTGCAGCGGCACCGAGACGCCGCCGATGTCCCAGCGGTCGCAGGTGGCGAAGAGCGGGAGCAGGCCGATCGAGGCGTGCTCGGCGGCGTGGGCGGCGCCGGGCAGCTGGTCGGGCGGGATGTCGGCGTCGAGCAGCTGGTCCTCGGTGACCGACCACCACACGGCCCGGGTGCGCAGCGTCCGGGGCGGCAGGTCGAGCTTGCTCTCGCCCATGATCTCGCCGGTGGAGATCCGCTTGCGGAGGTAGCCGACCACCTGGTTGACCACCTCCACCGAACCGAAACTGAGCCGGCCCTCGCCCCAGTCGACGGTGGTGTCGGTGGAGAGCACGGAGACGGAGGTGATGTCCCTGGCGGCGGTCGTGTAGGGCGGGTCGGCGGGTTCGACCAGGGCGACCGAGCCCTCCAGGTCGAAGTCCTGGACCAGGTAGGTGCGGCCCCGGTGAAGGTGGACGGCGCCGGTGTGCACGGTGGTGTGGGCGGCGGAGGCGTCCACGGTGCCGAGCAGCCGGCCGGTCGGCGCCTCGACGATCTGCACCGGGCTGCCGCCGCTGCCCCGCAGGTCGACGGCGTCGGCGGCCCGCTCGCGGCGGGTCCAGTACCAGGTGTCGCCGCGTCGGCGGAGCAGTCCGCGCCGCTCCAGCACCGGCAGCAGCGGTGCGGCCGAGGGGCCGAACAGCTCCAGGTCCTGGTCGGTGAGCGGCAGCTCGGCGGCGGCCGCGCACAGGTGCGGGGCGAGCACGTGCGGGTTGTCCGGGTCGAGCACGGTGGCCTCGACCGGGGTGGCGAACAGCGCCTCCGGGTGGTGCACCAGGTAGGTGTCCAGCGGGTCGTCCCGGGCGATCAGGACGGCGAGCGCGCCCTGGGCCTCGCGCCCGGCCCGGCCGGCCTGCTGCCAGAGCGAGGCCCGGGTGCCCGGGTAGCCGGCCATCAGGACGGCGTCCAGGCCGGAGATGTCGACGCCCAGTTCGAGGGCGGAGGTGGAGGCGAGGCCGAGCAGTCGGCCCGATTGCAGCTGGCGTTCCAGGGCCCGGCGCTCGTCGGCCAGGTAGCCGCCGCGGTAGGCGGCGACCCGGTCGGCGAGCGGGCGGGGGAGCTGGTCCTGGGTCTGCAGGGCGACCAGTTCCGCGGCCCGCCGGGAGCGGACGAAGACGACGGTGCGGGTCTCCCGCTCGACCAGGTCGGTCAGCAGGTGGGCGGCCTCGGCGGTGGCCGTCCGGCGGACGGGCGCGCCGTGCTCGCCGACGTTCTCGGTGAGCGGGGGCTCCCAGAGCCCGAAGACCATCGGACCGCGCGGGGAGGCGTCCTCGCTCACCGCCTCGGCGGGCAGGCCGGTGAGGCGGAGCGCGGTGACGGCCGGGTCGGCGGTGGTGGCGGAGGCGAGCAGGAAGACGGGCGAGGAGCCGTAGCGGGCGCAGATGCGCCGCAGCCGGCGCAGCACCTGGGCCACGTGCGAGCCGAAGACGCCGCGGTAGCCGTGGCACTCGTCGACCACGACGTAGCGCAGGGTCTTGAGGAAGGAGGACCAGCGGGCGTGCGCGGGCAGGATGCCGCGGTGCAGCATGTCCGGATTGGTGAGGACGTAGGACGCGTACTGGCGGACCCACTCGCGTTCCTCGGGCGGGGTGTCGCCGTCGTAGAGGGCGGCCCGGACCCGGGGCGGGGCGAGTTCCGCGGCCCGGCGGCGCTGGTCGGCGGCGAGCGCCTTGGTCGGGGCGAGGTAGAGCGCGGTCGCGCCCCGGCCGTTCCGCGCCTCGGTGCCGTCCAGCAGGTCGGAGAGCACCGGGCCCAGGTAGCCGAGGGACTTGCCCGAGGCGGTCCCTGTGGCGATCACCACAGATTGACCGGATTTGGCCAGGTTCATCGCCTCGGCCTGGTGGGCCCAGGGCTGCCGGACACCCATGGCCTGGGCGGATGCCGTGATCTCGGGCCGGATCCAGTCCGGCCACGGCGCATAACGGGCGGGCCGGGCGGGAAGGTGCTCCGTATGGGTGAGCCGGTCCGACCGCCCTCGGGTGGTGGACAGGGTCGTGAGCAGTGCCTCGGGCAGGCTGTGACGCGGCGGCATGAGGACCCAGTGTGTCACCGGCGTGACGGAGAATCGTCCTAAGCCATCGTGCGGGCATGGTCGCAGGTGGTTGAATGTGGCCGTGACGGCCGTACGGCCGGGGGTCGCAGCGCTGAGGCTTGCCACGCACTGGCTGGGTGTGCCCAAAGCTCGCGACCATGCGGTGACGGCCGTCCGGCCGAGGATCGCAATGACGTAGCAAGGCAAGGTGCTGGAGGTTCCGTGGACCTGTCCCTGTCGACCCGTACAGTCGGCGACCGCACGGTCGTCGAGGTTGGCGGCGAGATCGATGTGTACACCGCCCCCAAGCTGCGCGAGCAGCTGGTCGAGCTCGTCAACGACGGTAGCTACCACCTCGTCGTCGACATGGAGGGCGTGGACTTCCTGGACTCCACCGGCCTCGGCGTGCTGGTGGGCGGTCTGAAGCGGGTGCGTGCCCACGAGGGCTCGCTGCGCCTGGTGTGCAACCAGGAGCGCATCCTGAAGATCTTCCGGATCACCGGTCTGACCAAGGTCTTCCCGATCCACAACTCGGTGGACGACGCGGTCCAGGCGACCGACTGATTCGCAGGACCGACTGACCCGGCCGGGCCGGCCGTCGTGGCCGGTCCGCCCGATCCCTATGCGTCCGGGGGGCCGGGGCCTCGCGCCCCGGCCCGTCCGGCCGCCCCAGGGCCGGTCGACACCGGCCCGCAGGGGCCGTGAGCCCGGCCCCGGTCGGAGCACCCCGAGGGGGAAGAGATGGCAACCGTCGAACTTCGATTCAGCGCGCTCCCCGAGCACGTGCGGACGGCCCGGCTGGTCGCCGCGGCAGTCGCCAGACGGGCCGGGGTCGACGAGTCGGTGCTCGACGAGGTGCGCCTCGCCGTCGGCGAGGCGTGCTCCCGCGCGGTCGGTCTGCACCGGCGCGGAGACGTCAAGGGCGCGGTGCGGGTCGCACTCATCGACCAGAAGAAGCGTTTCCTCATCGAGGTCGAGGACGAGGCCGGCCTCGACACCGTCCCGTCCGCCGGTGCGGCGGACGGCGCCGAGCCGGACGAGGACGCCCTCGGTCTCGCGGTGCTCACCGGCCTGGTCGAGGACCTGGAGGTCACCGCCGGTGCCGGTGGAGGCCTGATCCGGATGAGCTGGCCCGTCTCGGCGGACGCGCTCGCGCTCTGACCGGGAGCGGTACGGACCGGAGCGGCGCTGACCGGAGCGGTGGACGGGCGGGAGACGGCCCGGGCGGGAACCGGGGGTCGAACGGCGGACGTGTAGGTTCGCAGTTCGACGACCGAAACCGAAAGGGCTTCTCCCGGTGAACAAGCGACTGCTGGCCGTACCCGTGCTCGGGGCGCTGCTCGCGTTCGGCGCCGTCGGCTGCGGCGACGACAACAGCAAGCAGCTGGAGTCCTGGGCGGCGAACGTGTGCGGCGCGGCCAAGGACCCGATCGCCCAGGCGCAGACCGCGCTGGCGGACACCGCGGAGGTGAAGACCGGCGAAGCCCCGGGCGACCTCCAGAAGCGCCTCTCGACGGACATCGGCCGACTGGCCAAGACCAACCAGGACATCGCCGCGGCCATCGACGGGGCCGGAGCCCCCAAGGTGGACGACGGCGCGACCCTGCAGAAGGACACCGTCGCCGAGCTCAACAAGGCGGCCGACGGCTACCTCGACATCCAGAAGAAGCTGGACGAGCTCGCCAGCGACGACCAGTCGAAGTTCGCCGACGGGCTGCGCAGCGTGGGTGACCAGATCCGGCAGCTGTCCGCGCTCTCCACGCAGGCGCAGAGCAAGCTGCAGCGCGGCGAGCTGGGAGCGGCGATGGCCAAGCAGGAGGGGTGCAAGCCGGGTTCGGCGGCCGCAGCCCCGACGGCCGGCTCGACCGGCGGCGCGGCGTCCACCGGCACGCCCACCAGTACGCCCACGGACACGGCCACGGCGTCCGCCACGGACGCCGCGAGCCCGGCGGCGGGCGAC
>NZ_BAAAKJ010000346.1:0-5576 GCF_039527695.1 Kitasatospora putterlickiae | reverse complement strand
CACCCCGCACCCCCTCGGCCACGGCCGAGGGGGTCGTCGGCGTTCCGGAGGAAGCGGGCGGCAGGGCGCAGGACGGCTGGACGGGCGGGCGCGGCGGGCCTCGCGGGGGACAATGGCGGGGTGATCAGTAGCCCCGTTCTCGACCCGACCCGCCTCGCCAAGCTGCGCGAGGCGCTGCTCGCCGCCTCGTACACCGCCGACGGCTGCCTGGACCTGCTCGGGCCCGCCGGGTACTCGGCGCTGGCCCGCAGCGAGGCGGTGCCCGCGCTGCGCGCGACCCGCGGCGGCAGCCCGCTGGAGACGCTGGTGCGGCTCTTCCTGCTGCAGCAGCCCGTGCCGTACAAGGCGGCCGCCGCCGCGCTGCCGGTGGAGGACTGCCTGGCCGACGGCTGGCTGCGTCCGGACGGTGAACTGGTGCGCGCCACCGTGGACGTCCGCCCGTACGCCAACGAGGTCGCCGGGCTGCCGGGTTCGGACGCCTGGGTGGTCTCCGACCTGGGCTGCGCGGTCGGCGGCGCGGGCGGGATCGGCTCCGGCGAGACCGCGCACGGCGTGGCCCGCAAGGACCTGGTGCTCGGGGTGGGTGGCGCGTCCACCACGCTGGCCAACATCACGGTGCGCCGCCCGGTCCGCTCGGTGCTGGACCTCGGTTCCGGCTCCGGCGTCCAGGCCCTGCACGCCGCCCGGCACGCCCAGCGGGTGACCGCGACCGACCTCAACGCGCGGGCGCTGCGCTTCACCGAGCTGACCCTGGCGCTGTCCGGCTTCGACAACACGGAGACCGCCGCCGGCAGCCTCTTCGAGCCCGTGGGGGACCGGCGGTTCGACCTGATCGTCTCCAACCCGCCGTTCGTGATCTCGCCGGCCGGCCGGTTCACCTACCGGGACGGCGGGATGGCCGGGGACGACCTCTGCCGCGGCCTGGTCCGCTCGGCCGCCGCCCACCTGGAGCCGGGCGGCTACTGCCAGTTGCTGGCCAACTGGCAGCACGTCAAGGGCGAGGACTGGCACGACCGTCTGGCCGGCTGGGTGGCCGGCACCGGGCTGGACGCCTGGATCGTCCAGCGCGAGGTGCAGGACGTCGCCCAGTACGCGGAGCTCTGGCTGCGCGACGGCGGTGACCACCGCGGCCCCGGCGGCGACTACCTGGCCCGGTACGGGGAGTGGCTGGACGCCTTCGAGGCCGGCCGGGTCGAGGGCGTCGGCTTCGGCTGGATCACCCTGCGGGCGAGCGGCGCCGAGCGGCCGACCGTCCGGGTGGAGGAGTGGCCGCACCCGGTGGAGCAGCCGCTCGGCCCGCACATCGAGGAGTGGTTCGACCGGCAGGACTTCCTGCGCGCGCACGACGACGCGGGCCTGCTGGCGGCACGGTACGTGCTGGCCGACGAGGTCGTCCAGGAGCAGGTGGGAGCGCCGGGGGCGGAGGACCCCGAGCACGTGATCCTGCGTCACAACCGGGGGATGCGCCGGGCCACCAAGGTGGACACGGTGGGAGCCGGCTTCGTCGGGGTCTGCGACGGGACGCTGTCGGCGGGCGAGATCGTCGACGCGATCGCCCAGTTGCTGGGCGAGGACCGGGTGGTGCTGCGGGACCGCGTGCCGGAGTCGCTGCGGCTGCTGACCGAGCAGGGGTTCATCCGGCCGGTGGTCTGACAGCCGAGGACCGGGGGCGCCGGTTCACTTCGCGGCTTCCCCCGGTTCGTCGGCCGTTCGCCGAACATCTGCCCCTCGTTGGCCGTGGACTGTGAGGCTCTGTCCACAGGCTGTGGACAGGGCTGGGGGCGGCTGGGGTGGAAACGACGACGGCGACGGCGGGGGGCGCGATACTCGCCCTCTTCGGCGGCGCACTCCTGTTCTGGTGCGCCG
The DNA here is from genome assembly GCF_039527695.1 of Kitasatospora putterlickiae. Classification (NCBI taxonomy): domain Bacteria; kingdom Bacillati; phylum Actinomycetota; class Actinomycetes; order Kitasatosporales; family Streptomycetaceae; genus Kitasatospora; species Kitasatospora putterlickiae. The sequence continues at coordinate 3,710 of NZ_BAAAKJ010000346.1, read as the reverse complement.
CCGAAGTGCGTCTGCGCCACCGGGTGCGCCGTCGAGGCCGACCGGCCGTCGCGACCGTCGTGGCCGAGGCCGACGCGCACGGCGAACTCGACAGCGCGCCCCTGCTCTCCTTCGCCACCGGGCCCGCCGCGGCGGTGTCCGGCGGCGGAACGCTGGCCGTCGAGGCGTGCGAACTGGTGCTGACCCGCCCGCGCGGCCACACCCCGCTGCGCCGCCCGCCCCGGCTCGTGCCGGGCACCTCCGTCCGGATCGCCTACGACCCCCGCCGCCCCGGCCTCGCGGTGCTCGCGCCGGAGGAGGGCGGTCCGCGGGCCGTCGTCGCCGACCTGCTGTGGACGGCGCTCGGCGTCGGCTGCCTGGGCGCCGGTACGCTCCTGCTGCTCATCGCCAGGTAGCCGGGTGGTCGGCGACGACGGCCCAGGCCTGGCCGCTCCCGGCCCGGCGGGATCCGGGGGTGGATATTCCGTTGACAGATTTTGAAATCCGTCATTCCATCCTTCGAAACCCGCCGAAGCCCCCCTCCGCAGGGCGCGATCCGTCGCGCTCGGGTTACCGTTCGAGTGGCGTCGGTCGGCCTTGCCGGTGAAATCGCGGGATCCGTCCGTTTGACAAGGGTGGCCGGGGTACGGTCACACTCCGCTGGTGGGGTCGTCGTACAGCGGCAGCCCCGGGACGGTGGAGGGGTCGGGCGGAGCGCAGCCCGTGCTGCCAGCGCCGACCAGCTCACGTAACGACCGGGAGAGAAGAGCGAAGGTGTCCCCGAGCAGCGAGACCGCGCACGGACAGCGACTCGTCATTGTCGAGTCGCCGGCCAAGGCGAAGACGATCAAGGGCTACCTGGGCCCCGGCTACATCGTCGAGGCGAGCGTCGGGCACATTCGCGACCTCCCGAGCACGGCCGCCGAGGTCCCGGACAAGTACACCGGAGAGGTGCGCCGCCTCGGTGTCGACGTCGACCACGACTTCGCTCCGATCTACGTGGTCAACGCGGACAAGAAGTCCCAGGTCAGCAAGTTGAAGTCGCTGCTGGCGGAGTCCGACGAGCTCTTCCTCGCCACCGATGAGGACCGCGAGGGCGAGGCCATCGCGTGGCACCTCCAGCAGGTGCTCAAGCCCAAGGTGCCGGTGCACCGCATGGTGTTCCACGAGATCACCAAGGCCGCCATCCAGGAGGCGGTGGCCAACCCGCGCGAGCTGAACCAGCGCCTGGTGGACGCCCAGGAGACCCGCCGCATCCTCGACCGCCTGTACGGCTTCGAGGTCTCGCCGGTGCTCTGGAAGAAGGTCATGCCGAAGCTGTCGGCCGGCCGCGTCCAGTCGGTCGCGACCCGGCTGGTCGTCGAGCGCGAGCGCGAGCGGATGGCGTTCCGCTCGGCCTCGTACTGGGACCTGGTCGGCACCTTCGGCACCGGCCGCACCCCGGCCGACGCGGCCAACCCGGAGAGCTTCGGCGCCCGGCTGACCGCCGTTGACGGCAAGCGGATCGCCAGCGGCCGCGACTTCGGCCAGGACGGCCGGCTCAAGGCGGGCAGCGCCAACACCCTGCACCTGGACGAGCAGGCCGCCCGCACGCTGGCCGCCGCCCTGGAGCAGACCGCGTTCTCGGTGCGCGGCGTCGAGTCCAAGCCCTACCGCCGCTCGCCCTACGCGCCGTTCCGCACCACCACGCTCCAGCAGGAGGCCAGCCGCAAGCTGGGCTTCGGCGCCAAGCGGACCATGCAGGTGGCCCAGAAGCTGTACGAGAACGGCTTCATCACCTACATGCGTACCGACTCCACCACGCTGTCGGACACCGCCGTGAACGCCGCCCGCGCGCAGGTCACCCAGCTGTACGGCGCCGACTACCTGCCAGACGCGCCGCGCACCTACGCCTCCAAGGTGAAGAACGCGCAGGAGGCGCACGAGGCGGTCCGCCCGTCCGGCGACCGCTTCCGCACTCCCGCCGAGACCGGCCTGAGCGGCGACGACTTCAGGCTCTACGAGCTGATCTGGATGCGCACCGTCGCCTCCCAGATGAAGGACGCGGTCGGCCAGTCGGTCACCGTCAAGGTGAGCGGCCGGGCCGCCGACGGCCGGGACGTCGAGTTCTCCGCCTCCGGCAAGATCATCACCTTCCACGGCTTCCTCAAGGCCTACGTGGAGGGCGCCGACGACCCGAACGCCGAGCTGGACGACCGCGAGCGCCGCCTGCCCCAGGTCACCGAGGGCGACCCGCTGGCCGCCGAGCGGCTCACCCCCGAGGGCCACGCCACCAAGCCGCCGGCCCGCTACACCGAGGCCTCGCTGGTGAAGGAGCTGGAGGACCGGGAGATCGGCCGCCCCTCCACCTACGCCTCGATCATCGACACCATCATCGGCCGCCGGTACGTCTTCAAGAAGGGGACGGCGCTGGTGCCGTCGTTCCTCTCCTTCGCCGTGGTCAACCTGCTGGAGAAGCACTTCGGCCGGCTGGTCGACTACGACTTCACCGCGAAGATGGAGGACGACCTCGACCGGATCGCGGCCGGCGAGGCGAAGTCCGTGCCGTGGCTGAAGCGCTTCTACTTCGGCGAGGGCTCCGGCGAGGGCGTGGCCGCGGGCGGCGCCGCCGAGGCCGGCAACGGCGACGGCGACCACCTGGGCGGTCTGAAGGAACTGGTCACCGACCTCGGCGCGATCGACGCCCGGGAGATCAGCTCGTTCCGGGTCAGCGACGACATCACCCTGCGGGTCGGCCGTTACGGCCCGTACGTGGAGCGCGCCTCCGAGGTCGAGGGCGAGCCCGGCCAGCGCGCCGACATCCCGGACGACCTGCCGCCGGACGAGCTGACCGTCGAGCTGGCCGAGGAGCTGCTGGCCCGCCCCAGCGGCGACTACGAGCTCGGCCCGGACCCGGTCAGCGGCAACATGCTGGTCGCCAAGGACGGCCGCTACGGCCCGTACGTCACCGAGATCCTGCCCGAGGGCACGCCCAAGACCGGCAAGAACGCCGTCAAGCCGCGCACCGCCTCGCTGTTCAAGACGATGTCGCTGGACACCGTCACGCTGGAGGACGCGCTGAAGCTGCTCTCGCTGCCGCGGGTGGTCGGCGTCGACCCGGAGGGCGTGGAGATCACCGCGCAGAACGGCCGCTACGGCCCGTACCTGAAGCGCGGCACCGACTCCCGCTCGCTCACCGGCGAGGACCAGCTGTTCACGGTCACGCTGGAGGAGGCGCTGGCGATCTACGCCCAGCCCAAGCAGCGCGGCCGGGCCGCCGCCGCGCCGCCGCTCAAGGAGCTGGGCACCGACCCGGTCAGCGAGCGCCCGGTGGTGGTCAAGGACGGCCGGTTCGGGCCGTACGTGACCGACGGCGAGACCAACGCCACGCTCCGCAAGGACGACGCGGTCGAGACCATCACCCCCGAGCGCGGCTACGAGCTGCTCGCCGAGAAGCGGGCGCGCGGGCCGGTCAAGAAGACGGCGAAGAAGGCCCCGGCGAAGAAGGCGGCGGCCAAGAAGACCGCGACCAAGACCGCCGCGAAGAAGACCACCACGGCGGCCAAGACGGCGGCGAAGAAGACCACCACCGCGAAGAAGGCCGCCACCAAGACGACGGCGGCCAAGAAGACCGCGGCGAGCAAGACCACCGCGAGCAGGACCACCGCCACCGACGAGGGCTGACCCCCGGTCGGTCGCACCCGGGCCCGCGTCCGCCCCGGCGGCGCGGGCCCGAACCGTTTCCCGGTCCG
>NZ_BAAAKJ010000345.1:13102-31294 GCF_039527695.1 Kitasatospora putterlickiae | reverse complement strand
GTCCTGGAGGCATGACGAAGCCGGCCACGGCCGGACGGGCCGGGGCCGGCCACCGCCGCTCCGGTCAGGACGCCGGGACCAGGGCCGCCATCTCATCCACCGCCCGGGCCAGTTCGGCCGCCGGATCCGCGCCGTCCGGCACCCACGGCTGCCAGGTCAGCGCCCGCAGGTAGCCGTCCACCGCCAGCGGCAGCCGGCGGTGCACGATCGGCTCGGTGGTCGGCCCCGGGCCGGCCGTGCGCAGCCGCACCAGCAGCCTCGGCACGTTCGCCGACGGCGGCAACGGCGCCGAACCGACGAACGCCGCCAGCTCCTCCAGCCGCGGCCACGGCGCGGGCGAGGCGGCGGCCTCCGCGGTGGGCGGGGCCGTGAGCGGGGCGGCACGGCGCGCGGCCGACGACCGCTTCGGCGCCGCCCCCGCCGCCCCCGTCTCCTGTGGGGCCTCCGTCACCCGCGACGCCTCCGGCACCGGGCGCGGACCGAGCGGGCTGTCGCGATTGGACCACGGGTCGGCGGCCATCGGATCGCCTCCCCGGCCGCCCCCCTCACCGGAGCCGCCTCCGGAGCCACCGCCGTTCCGCTCGGGCGGTTCGGGCGGCAAGGGTGGCAAGGGTGGCTCGGGCGGTGCGTGCGGCTCGGGCGGCGTGGGCCGCCACAGGGTCACCGTCGCGACGTACGAGCCCGCCGCGATCAGCAGCCACGTCACCGGCGGGGCCTGCAGGAAGTACGCCGTGGCCCCCGTGGCCACACCCGCTCCTCCGGCGACGGAGAAGCGGGTGGACGTCAGGTAGGCCCGGAACCGGCCGGGGGACGGGCCGCGGGACGGGCCGCGGGACGGGCCGCCACCATCACTGGTAGCCACGGATCTCCTCGAACGCCCCGTCCAGCGAACCCGTCCCGTCGAACAGCTTGCCGCCGGTCAGCTCCGCGATGCCCTGCAACTGCCCCTTCGCGGCGTCACCGAACAGGATCGGGAACACCGGCACCGACTTCTGCGTCGCCGGGAGCTTGTCGTAGAAGGTCCGGAAGTCCTTGTCCGTCGCCCCCTCGTTGCTCTCCCCGTCCGTCATCAGCACGATCGACGTGAAACGGTCGTCCTTCACCGTCGACTGCTGCCGCTCGATCACCCGGTACGCCTCCTCCAGCGAGGAGTACACCGCCGTTCCGCCGTCCGCGGCCAGCGCCTGCACGTCCCCGTCGATCGCCTTCAGCTCCTGCTGCGCGCCCGCGCCGGACGGCACCGAGTGGGTCTTGGTGGACTTCACCTTCGACGCGAAGGAGATCAGCGTGACCTCCTCGCGGTCCCGGAACCGCCGGACCCCCCGGGTGTCGTCCGCGCCCGTCAGCCGGCCCATCGCGGTCTTCAGCGAGGACAGCCGCGACCCGTTCATCGAGCCCGAGGTGTCCAGCACGTACACCGTCCGCGACGGCCGGCGCAGCTCGTTCTGGTACGCCGACAGCAGCCCGTCGGCCACCGACCTGGTGCCCGGGAACGGCAGCTCGCGCAGCCGGTCCGTCGGCAGACCCGCCGCCGGCGTGGTCCCCGGCGTCACCGGGCGGCGCAGCGTCAGCTCCGAGATCCGCTTCTGCACGTCCTCCTTCAGCAGGTAGGCGGTCAGCCGCTGGAACGACTCCCGCTCCCGCTGCTGCGACGAACTCAGCAGGGTCAGCGGATAGTTGGCCGAGATGACCCCGTCGGTCGGGCGGACCACGGTGAGCTGCTGGTCCGGCGCCAGGGTCTTGTTCAACGACAGCAGCACCGACTCGTAGTTCACCAGCGCCCCGACCGAACCCCGCTCGGCCCGGGTGTACGCCTGAGCCAGCCAGCCCGACGAGCCCGAGGTCAGCTTCTGCCCGGCGAAGAACTGCTTCAACTGCGGCGTCGCCTTCTGCACGTCCGCGTCGGTGAGCGCCGAGGTCGCCCCCGAGAACGCCGAGGCCACCGCGACCAGCGCGGAGAATCCCGAGTTCGACCGCGACGGGTCGGCCATCCCGTACGTCAGCTTCCCGGACGTCGCCGCCTCCGCGAGGTTGCCCCAGGTCACCTTGGAACCGTCGCCCCACGCCAGGTCGTTGACCACCGAGGTGCGGATGCCGAAGGCGACCGGGGACGTCATGACCGACGTCTCGGAGAGCAGCTTCGACCGGCTCCCCTCGTCCAGGTGCAGGTACTGGTTCGACGGGAACCAGATCGCGTCGTACTTCCCGTCCGCCCTGCCCGAGGACACGGCGTCCGCTCCGTCCAGCGAGCCCGTCCAGGCGAACTGCACGGTCACCCCGGTGGCCTTCTGGGCCTCCTCCAGCACCGGCGCGAGGTCCTGCAGCTCGCTGCCGGCCAGCACCCGCAGCACCCCCGGCTGCGCGCTCGTCGCCGGCGGGTCGCTCGGCTTCGGCGCCGGCGCGGGCGAGGACGTGCACGCCGTCGCCGTCGCCAACAGCAGGGCCAGCCCGACGGCCAGACCCCGAACACCGTTCCTGCGCATCGTTCCCGCTCCCGTTCCCATGTCCCCCGTCACTACTTCTTCGCCGCCTTGATCAGGCTCTGCATGATTTCCGGCGCCGGCACCGTGGCCCGCTTCACGTTCGCCGCCTCCAGATCGGTGGCGAACGCGAACCGGGGCTCGTGCTGCGCGGCGTCGGCGTTGAGGCTGCGCACCTGCGACGCGAACGCCTGCGCGCCCTCCGCGCCCGAGGGGCGGAAGCCGTGCTTGACCTCCAGGTCGCGCAGCGTCGGGTCGGTGGCCAGGACTTCGCCGAGCTTGCGGCCGTTCGCGTTGAAGCCGACGACCGTGTGGTCGGAGACGATGGTGGTGTCCGGGTAGAGCATCACCATGTCGGCCGGGGCCTTCTGCTTCGCCACCAGGTCGAGCGCCTGGGACTCGTAGGCGAGCACCAGCGGATAGCCGACGTTGGAGACGAAGTCCTTGAAGGGCTCGTCCGAGGAGTTCTTCATGATCCCCTGCTTGGTGACCACGTCCTTCAGCGCCGGACCGATGGCGTCCACCACCGCCTGGTCCTGCACCACCTGGTGCTTGTTCAGCAGGTAGGCGATCATCGCGACGTAGAGCGTGCCGGACGAGGACGTGTCGGGGTTGGTGGTGGTGAGGAAGAGGTCCCCGGAGAGCGAACCGGGCCGGTCCGTCGGGGCGAGCTGCTCCCACAGCTTCTTGGCGGTGACGTCGTTGAGGAACTCGTCCATCGAGAACGTCCACAGCTTGGTCGCCGGATCCTGCTTCGCCAGCTTGCTGTTCTGGAGGACCTTGGCGACGTCCGAGTGCGCGACGATCACCAGCGGGGAGTAGAACGGCCGGGCCGGGGTGCCGGTCAGCTGGTTCTGGCGGGCGATCTCGTCGGCCGGCAGCTGGCTGGAGGGGAAGACGAAGTCCGCCGACCCCTGCTTGATGTCGTTCATCTGCCAGGAGCCGGCGCTCTGCACGCTGACGTCCAGGCCCTGGGCGGCCAGCGCGGCCTTGACGTCGGGGTCATTGAAGAAGGCGGTCTTCTCCGAGCCGACGACCCCGGTGATCTTCGCTACCGGGGGCTTCTCCTCCGGGCCCTTCCCCTTGTCCTTGAACAGGTTCACGGCCGTGAACACCAGGCCGGCGGCCACCAGTATCGCCACCACGACCCCGAACGCACCACGCTTCATGCGGGACGCTTCCCCCTCGTCGGAACCACTTTTCCGGACCCCGGCATCGCACCGGGGTGACGAGCGTCCCGCCGCGCCGCGTGCTACGGCGGAAGTGACGGTGAACCAGAGGTGAACACACCTTCACGGAATCGCATCGGGGGGCGGGTGCGGACGACTGTGGGGGAACCTCTCGCACAACGGTCCGACGTTGTGTCAGATTGTTCAACTCTCCTTATGGCAACGGCCATCCTCTTGTCCGGACCCGCATCGTCGTTACGCGCCGGTAATGCCTACTCTCAGCAGTATGCGCCGAGCAAAAATCGTCTGTACCCTCGGGCCCGCCACCGACACCTACGACCAGATCAAGTCCCTGGTCGACGCCGGGATGGACATCGCCCGATTCAATCTGAGCCACGGCTCCCACATCGAGCACGAGGAGCGCTACCGCCGGGTCCGGAAGGCCTCCGACGAGACCGGCCGCAGCGTCGGCGTGCTCGTCGACCTTCAAGGCCCGAAGATCCGCCTCGGCACCTTCGCCGAGGGCCCGGTACTTCTCGAACGCGGCGACGAGTTCACCATCTCCACCGACAATGGCGTCGAGGGAGACCAGAACGGCTGCGGCACCACCTACCCCGGGCTCGCCGGGGACGTCACCGCCGGCGAGCGGATCCTCGTCGACGACGGACGGGTCACCCTGGAGGTCGCCGAGGTGGCCGGACCGAGGGTCCGCTGCGTCGTCGTCGAGGGCGGCCTGGTCTCCGACCACAAGGGCCTCAACCTCCCCGGCGTCGCCGTCTCGGTGCCCGCGCTCAGCGAGAAGGATATCGCCGACCTGCGCTGGGCCCTGCGGGCCGGGGCGGACCTGGTCGCGCTCTCCTTCGTCCGCACCGGGCGGGACGTCGAGGACGTCCACCGGGTGATGGACGAGGAGGGGCGCCGGGTCCCGGTCATCGCCAAGATCGAGAAGCCGCAGGCGGTGCGGAACCTCGACTCCATCGTCGACCGCTTCGACGGGGTCATGGTGGCCCGCGGCGACCTCGGGGTGGAGATGCCGCTGGAGGACGTGCCGATGGTCCAGAAGCGGGCGGTCGCCCTGGCCCGGCGCAACGCCAAGCCGGTCATCGTGGCGACCCAGATGCTCGACTCGATGATCAACTCCTCCCGGCCCACCCGCGCCGAGGCCTCCGACGTCGCCAACGCCGTCCTCGACGGCACCGACGCGGTGATGCTCTCCGGCGAGACCTCGGTCGGGAAGTACCCGTCCGAGACGGTCCGCACGATGGGCCGGATCATCGAGGCCGCCGAGCAGGACATCCTGTCCGCCGGACTCCCCACCCTCATCCCGGGCAGCAAGCCCCGCACCCAGGGCGGCGCCGTCGCCCGCGCGGCCGCGGAGATCGGCGACTTCCTGCACGCCAAGTACCTGATCGCCTTCACCCAGTCCGGTGACACCGCCCGCCGGCTGACCCGCTACCGCTCGCCGATCCCCGTCCTCGCCTTCACCTACGAACCGGCCGTCCGCAGCCAACTCGCCCTCACCTGGGGCGTGGAGACCTTCCTCGGCCCGTTCGCCCCCACCACCGACGAGATGGTCGAGCAGGTCGACGCCGCCCTGCTCTCCCTCGGCCGCTGCCAGAAGGGCGACATCGTCGTCATCACCGCCGGCTCCCCGCCCGGCCTCGCGGGCTCCACCAACCTCGTCCGCGTCCACCACGTGGGCACCCTGGACAACTGACCGACCCCGGAACGCATGTGCGAGGGCGGCATCCCCCGTCTCGGGGAATGCCGCCCTCCTCGCGCCCCGGAGCCCTGGGGTGACCGCTGGCGCCTTCATACCATCCGTGTTATGACATGGGGAGAAGTGGAGCTCGAACCCGAGGTCCGGGACTGGGTCCTCGGCCTGGGGCAGGACGCGCAGGAGACCGTGGCCTTCTACCTGGACCTGCTCGCCGACCGCGGCCCTCTGCTCGGTGAGCCCCACAGCAGACAACTGGACGGCAAGCTCCGCGAGCTCCGATTCCATCTGGCCGAGCTCGATGTGCGGGTCACATACTGGATCGCGTCAGGCCGGAGGATCATCCTGCTCACCGTGTTCCGCAAGACCCGGATGCGGGAGTCCGCCGAGGTCGACCGGGCCAGGCGGGCGATGCGGCGCTGCGTGGCGGAGCGGCACACCATCGATGAGGAGGAGTGAGCGGGATGAGTGAGCGAACGTCCTGGCGGGCCATGCGCGAGGAGATCCTGAACCGTCCGGGCGCGGGCTCCTCCTACGAGGCCGCTCGCATCCGGTTCCAGCTCGGGGAGACCGTCCGGCTCCGCCGGGAGGCGCTCGGCATGAGTCAGGCTCAGCTCGCGACGGCCGCCGGGATGCACCAGCCGGCCGTCGCCCGGTTCGAGGCCGGCGGGACGATGCCCACCATCGTGGTCCTTGAGCGACTCGCCTCGGCCCTCGGCATGCGCCTCACCGTGGAACTGGAGCCCCTGGACCGGGCGAGCTGAGAGCCGGGCTGCGGGGAGGCCGCCTGGAGAACGGGGCGGCTGGCTGCAGGGTGCCTTCGCTCAATCTCTGGAATCGAAGGAAAAGTACCCCGGGTGGGATTCGAACCCACGCTGGATGGTGTTTGAGACCATTGCCTCTAACCTCTGGGCTACCGGGGCATCCACAGATTCGAAGGTTGCCCCCGACCCTGCTTGAACTCAAACATACCGCGTCTGGGTACCCTCGTGCATGCAGTACCCCGCCGGAACGAGGAGCCCCGTGAGCACCGCCGACGAGCAGGCAGAGCCGCTTGAGACCGATTCGCCCCAGATCACCCGGATTGTGATCGCCGAGGACGAGGCGCTGATCCGTCTCGATCTGAAGGAGATGCTGGAGGAGGAGGGGTACACCGTCGTCGGGGAGGCCGGGGACGGCGCTACGGCGGTCCGGTTGGTGCAGGAGCTGAAGCCGGATCTGGCGATCCTGGACGTGAAGATGCCGGTGCTGGACGGGCTGTCCGCGGCCGAGCAGATCCACGAGCAGCACCTGGCGCCGGTGCTGATGCTGACCGCGTTCTCGCAGCGGGAGCTGGTGGACCGGGCGCGGGACGCCGGGGCGATGGCGTACATCGTCAAGCCGTTCTCCAAGAGCGACCTGGTGCCCGCGATCGAGATGGCGGTGTCCCGGTACACGGAGATGCGGACGCTGGAGGAGGAGATCGCGGATCTCACCCAGCGGCTGGAGACCCGGAAGCTGGTGGACCGCGCGAAGAGCGTGCTGCAGACCAAGTTCGGACTGAACGAGCCGGCCGCGTTCCGGTGGATCCAGAAGACGTCGATGGACCGCCGGATGACGATGGCGGCGGTGGCCGAGGCGGTCATCGAGGAGGGCGCCGCGCAGGACCGCAAGAAGGCCGAGGAGGCCGCGGGTCCCGCGGAGCAGGAGTAGGGGGAAGGGCCCGGCGGTGCGCCGGGCCCTTCGCCGTACGGGGTCAGTCCTCGCCGAGGTAGGCCTTGCGGACGGACTCGTCGTGCAGGAGGTCGGCGCCGGTGCCCTGGAGGACGATGGTGCCGGTCTCCATGACGTAGCCGCGGTCGGAGAGCGAGAGCGCGGCCTGGGCGTTCTGTTCGACCAGCAGGATGGTGGTGCCGTCGGCCTTGAGTTCGACGATGGTCGCCATGATCTTCTGCATCATGAGCGGCGAGAGCCCCATCGAGGGTTCGTCGAGCATCAGCAGCTTGGGGCGGGACATCAGCGCCCTGCCCATGGCGAGCATCTGCTGCTCGCCGCCGGAGAGCGTGCCGGCCGCCTGCCTGCGGCGTTCGCCGAGGATGGGGAAGAGGCCGTAGGCCCGTTCGACGTCCTTGGTGATGCCGTCGGTGTCGCTGCGCAGGAAGGCGCCGAGGAGGAGGTTCTCCTCGATGGTCATGCGCGGGAAGATGTGCCGGCCCTCGGGGGAGTGGGCCAGGCCGAGGGCGACGATCTTGTGGGCGGGGACGGCGTTGAGCGGCCGGCCGTCGAAGGTGACGGTTCCGGCGGTGGGCTTGAGCAGGCCGGAGAGGGTGCGCAGGGTGGTGGTCTTGCCGGCGCCGTTGGTGCCGATCAGGGTGGTGACCTCGCCCTGGTTGACGGTGAAGCTGATGCCCTTGACGGCCTCGATCTTGCCGTAGGCGACGCGGAGGTCCTGGACTTCGAGGAGTGCGGTCACTGGTCGGTCTCCGTAACGGGGGCGGTGCCTTCGATCGCGGTGCCTTCGAGCGGGGCGCCGAGGTAGGCGGTGATGACGCGTTCGTCGTTCTGGACGGTTTCGCGGTCGCCCTCGACGATCTTCTGGCCCTGGACGAGGACGGCGGTGCGGTCGCAGAGGTTGAAGATGAACCGCATGTCGTGCTCGATGACGAGGACGGAGACGCCCCGGTCGCGGATGGCGAAGACGAGTTCCTCGGCGGCGCGGGTCTCCTGCGGGTTCATGCCGGCGGTGGGCTCGTCGAGGAGCAGCAGGCCGGGGTCGGAGGCGAGGGCGCGGGCGATCTCCAGCTTGCGCTGCTCGCCGTAGGGGAGGTTGCGGGCGAGGTGGTCGGCCTTGCCGGCGAGGCCGGTGAACTCCAGGAGTTCCATGGCCCTCTCGCGGCTCTCGGCCTCGGAGCGGCGGTAGCCGGGGCCGCGCAGGACGGCGGAGAACAGGCCCTGGTGCATCCGGCTGTGCCGGCCGACCTGGACGTTCTCCAGCACGGTCATGTTGGCGAAGAGCCGGATGTTCTGGAAGGTGCGGGCGATGCCGGCCTGGGTGACGAGGTGGGGTTTGGGCGGCAGGACGGTGCCCTGGTAGGTGACGGTGCCCTCGGTGGGGACGTAGAGGCCGGTGAGGCAGTTGAAGAAGGTGGTCTTGCCGGCGCCGTTGGGGCCGATGAGGCCGATGATCTCGCCTCGGCCGACGGTGAGCGAGACGCTGTTGACGGCGGTGAGGCCGCCGAAGCGCATGGTGACGCCGGAGACGTCGAGCAGGGGTTCGGCGGGGCCGGGGGCGGTGTCGGCGGTCGCGGGGGCGTTGCTGGTGGTCATCTGGGGGTCACGCCCCTGCCTTGGAGAGGGCGACGCCGTCGCCGGTGGGCTGTGCGGGGATGGCGGCGGCCTCGTGGAACTCCAGCTGCCGGCGCCGGTTGGGGATGAGGCCTTCGGGGCGCACCCGCATCAGGACGATGAGGGCGATGCCGAAGGCGAGCAGCTGGTAGTCGGCGAGGAACTCCAGTTTCTTCGGGATGAGGAAGAGGAGGGTGGCGCCGGCCAGTGGGCCGCTGATGGTGCCCATGCCGCCGAGGATGACGGCGGCGAGCAGGAAGGCGGAGTTGGGCGGGAGGGCTTCGGCGAAGGTGTACTGGTCGGGGGTGACGGTGTAGCTGACATGGGCCTGGACGGTGCCGGCGAGGCCTGCGAGGCAGGCGCCGAGGGCGAAGGCGAGGAGCTTGAGGCGGAAGCCGTTGATGCCCATGGCCTCGGCGGCGGTCTCGTCCTCGCGGATGGCGACCCAGGCGCGGCCGATGCGGGAGTTGCCGACGCGGGCGAAGACCAGCACGACGAAGGCGGTGACGAGCAGCATCAGCAGGTAGTAGTTGGAGAACCGGCCGAGTTCGACGCCGAAGACGGTGGTGGGTTTGCCGAGGTCCCAGCCGAGGATCTTGAGGTCGGGGATCCGGGGGATGCCGTTGGAGCCGTTGGTGACCTTGGGGCCGGTGGTGCCGTTGAGGTTGAGCATGGTGATGCGGAAGATCTCGCCGAAGCCGAGGGTGACGATGGCGAGGTAGTCGCCGCGCAGTCGCAGGGTGGGGGCGCCGATGACGACGCCGAAGACCATGGAGACGACGGCGCCGGTGAGCACGGCCGCCCAGAACGGGAACTGGACGTGGATCGGCGAGGCGGGGGAGCCGGAGACCAGGGCGGCGCTGTAGGCGCCGACGCCGAGGAAGGCGACGTAGCCGAGGTCGAGCAGGCCGGCGAGGCCGACGACGATGTTGAGGCCGAGGGCGACGGTGGCGAAGATCAGGATGTTGGTGGCGACCGAGGTGTACTGGTCGCTGGTCTGGGTGAAGGGGAAGCTGGCGGCGGCGGCGAAGGCGGCGCCGGTGGTGACGGCCTGGTACTTGACGGTCAGCGCGCGCAGCCGGGCGATCAGGCCGGAGCGGCCGAGCGCGGTGATCACGGAGGCGGCGAGCAGCAGGTAGCCGGTGAAGAGTTCGCCGTACTCGGTGTCGATGCCGAAGGTGATGGCGAACAGGCCGATGGCGAAGGCGACGACGATCAGGCCGATCTCGACCCAGGACGGCAGTTCACGCGGGGCCGGGAGCGGGCGGTGGACGGTGCCGAGCCGCAGCCAGGTGTTGGCGAGGTGGCCGAGCTGGACGAGCAGGACGGCGCCGGTGGCGATGGCGAGGCCGCCGGCGAGGGCGGTCAGCACGGGGGCGACCGGCTTGTCCTCGGGGATCGCGTGGGTGGCGAACCAGACGACCGGGGCGGCCGGGACGAGCAGGAAGAGCCGCCGGTCGAGGACGCGCAGCGGGACGGCGGTGCGCCGGTCGAGCGGCAGGCCGAGGGCGCCGGCGACGGTGAGCAGGGAGCCCGCGGCGAGGACCCAGCCGCCGGGTTCGAGGTGGGCGAGGCCGCCGAGGTCGGTGGCGATCGAGAGGACGGAGAACCAGCCGACGGCGAGGGCGCCGGTGGCGGCGAACAGGACGGCGTTGTGGCTGTGCCGGGGGGCGGCCCAGCGCAGGCCGGGGACGCCCTGGGTGGCGAGCAGCAGGAGGAGGGTGACCAGGCCCGAGGTGAGGGCGAGCCACTGGAGTCCGGCGGGGGAGCCGTAGTAGGTGAGGTCGCCGGGGAAGTCGGAGGTCCAGGTCCAGGGCATCAGGGCGGAGCCGGTGACGGCGAGGGCGCCGAGGCCGGTGAGCAGGGCGGCGGTGCGGCCGGGCAGGGGGATGACCGGGGTGGTTTCGGTGCTGCTGGTGGTGGTCATGGTGCTCACGCCCTGTCCGCGACGCGCTCGCCGAGCAGGCCCTGGGGCCGGACGAGCAGGACGACGATGAGGAGTACGAAGGCCCAGACGTCCTTCCAGGCGCCGCCTCCGAAGAGGTCCATGCCGGGGAGGTTCTGGATGTATCCGGTGGCGAGGGCTTCGGCGAGGCCGAGGGTGATGCCGCCGAGCATGGCGCCGTAGATGTTGCCGATGCCGCCGAGGACGGCGGCGGTGAAGGCCTTGAGGCCGAGCAGGAAGCCCATCCGGAAGTCGACCTGGCCGCTGCGCAGGCCGTAGGCGACGGCGGCGACGGCGGCGAAGGCGGCGCCGATGGCGAAGGCCATGACGATGATCCGGTCGGTGTCGATGCCCATGAGCTTGGCGGTGTCGGGGTCCTGGCTGGTGGCCTGCATGGCGCGGCCGGAGCGGGTGCGGGTGACGAACCAGCCGAGGGCGATCATGCAGAGCGGGGCGGCGATGATCAGGAAGAGGTCGCTGCGCTGGATCGCGACGGAGCCGATCTCGAAGGGGTCGCCGGGGATCTTCGGGAAGACCCGGGCCTTCTTGGCGTCCGGGTAGAAGGCGAAGACCAGTTGCTGCAGGGCGATGGACAGGCCGATCGCGGTGATCAGCGGGGCGAGCCGGGGGGCCGTGCGCAGTGGCCGGTAGGCGAAGCGCTCGGCGGCGACGGCGGTGAGGGTGGAGACCAGGATGCCGGCGATCAGCATCAGCGGTAGGGCCAGCCACAGGGTGGTGCCGCCGGGGAGGGCGAGGTAGGCGGTCAGGGCGCCGAAGCCGCCGACCATGACGATCTCGCCGTGGGCGAAGTTGATGAGCTGGACGATGCCGTAGACCATCGTGTAGCCGATCGCGACGAGCCCGTAGAGGGCGCCGAGGATCAGGCCGTTGGCCAGCTGCTGCGGTAGGTCGTGCACCGCTGGGCCTCCGTAGTGCGTGTGGGGTGTCCGCGTGGGTGGTGGATGTGGGTGCGCGCGGGGGTGCTCGTGGCGCCCCCGCGCGCTGACTCCGGTGTGCTGTAGTGCGCCTGACGTCGGGTCAGGGGGCGGTTCAGCCGTTGAAGGTGCCGGACTTCTCCACGGCCCACTTGCCGTCCTTGACGGTGTAGACGGTGAGCTGCTTGTTGGTGGTGTCACCGAACTCGTCGAAGGAGACCTTGCCCGTGACGCCCTCGAAGGAGACCTTCTGGACGGCCTCGACGACCTTGGCGCGGGCGTCGGTGGGGAGCTTGCCGCCGTTGGCGGCGGCGACGGCCTTGACGCCCTGGATGACGGCCCAGGCGCTGTCGTAGGAGTAGCCGCCGTAGGTCTCGTAGGCGTCCTTGAAGCCGGCGGCCTTGTAGTCGGCGATGAACTTGGCGGCGGTGGGGAGCTGTTCGACGGGCAGGCCGACGGCGGTGGCGAGGTCGCCCTGGCCCTTGGGGTTGAGCTTGATGAAGTCGCCGCTCTGGATGCCGTCGCCGCCCATCAGGGGGACGGAGACGCCGGCGTCCTTGAGCTGGAGGGAGAGCGGGCCGGCCGCGGGGTACTCGCCGCCGTAGTAGACGGCGTCGGCGCCGGAGGACTTGACCTTGGTGACGACGGCGGCGAAGTCGCGGTCGTCGGGGTTGACGTGCTCCTCGCCGGCGATCTGGCCGCCGTTCTTGATGAACTGGCCCTTGAAGGTGGCGGCGAGGCCGGCGCCGTAGGTCTTCTGGTCGTCGATGATGAAGACCTTGGTCTTCTTGGCGTCCTTGACCAGGTAGTCGGCGGCGAAGGGGCCCTGGACGGCGTCGGTGGTGGCGGTGCGGAAGTAGCTCTTGAACGGGCGGGACTTCTCGCCGGTGGCCCACTTCTCGCCCTGGCTGAGGGCGACGCCGGTGTTGGCGGGGGAGATCTGGACGAGCTTGGCGTCGTTGAAGATCTGCTGCATCGACTGGGCGACGCTGGAGTTGAGCGGGCCGACGACGCCGATGACGTCCTTGTCGCCGACCAGCTGGGTGGCGTTCTGCTGGCCGGGGCCGGGCTTGCCGGTGTCGTCGAGGGCCTTGAGCTCGAACTTGACGCCGGGGACCTCGTGCCGCTCGTTGGCCTGCCGGATGGCGAGGTCCACGGAGTTGCGGATGCCGAGGCCGAGGGCGGAGAGGTCGCCGGTGAGCGGGGCGTCGACGCCGATGAAGACGGTGGTCTCCTTGCCCTGGGCGTCCTCCCCGGTCTTCTTGTCGTCGCGGGAGCCGCAGGCGGTGAGGGTGAGGGCGCCGATCACGGCAATGCTCACGACAACTGCTGAACGATGACGCACGAGGGACCCCTTCGGTTCAGGAGGGCGCCGCGCCTGAACGGCGGGAGCCTGGATGCGCGGGTGGGCCTGGCCCATTCCGGTGGCGCGGTAACTGGCCGTGACTCTAGATGTCGGTCGGCGGCTCGGGCAGTGGTGCGGCGAGGCTGTGATTCTCTTGTTATGAGCACACAGACAAGGCGTCTCAGTATGTGGTCGTTCCGGTCCGATCGATCCGTTGGTACCGGGGGTTCCGTTCCCAACTCGCCTTGTGTAAGGCGTAGAAGGGCAGGTGACTCCTGGCCTTACCGATAATCGGATGATGCTGTCCGGCGTGTTGATGCCGGGCACGTGCGTCCGAATATCGGACGACGGTAGGGGCGGGTGGCTGCTTTCGTCTGGTTCGACCCCCGGAAACTGTCAGTTGCTTGGATGTCCTACTTGTTACGCAGTGTTACATCGCTCAAAATGCCCGGACATGACGCCGCCCCCTTGTCCAGACCAACGACTGCCCAGGGCGGTCCAAGGTCAAACAAGGGGGCGGGCAAGGGATTTGACGATGAATCGGGTCAGAGGTCGCGCAGCATGCAGGTCAGGCGGCAGCTGGTGACCCGCTTGCCGGTGTCGTCGGTGATCGCGATCTCGTAGGTGGCGGCGGTGCGGCCCTTGAAGACCGCCGTCGCCACACCGGTGACCAGGCCGGAGGTGGCCGAGCGGTGGTGGGTGGCGTTCAGGTCCACACCCACCGCGTACCGGCCGGGGCCGGCGTGCAGCATCGCGCCGACCGAGCCCAGCGTCTCGGCCAGCGCCGCCGAGGCGCCGCCGTGCAGCAGGCCGTACGGCTGCTGGTTGCCGTCCACCGGCATGGTGCCGACCACCCGGTCGCCGGAGGCCTCGACGATCCGGATGCCCAGCTTCTCGCCGAGCCGCCCGCCGGAGAAGGTGGCCGGGTCCACGCCGAGCCTGGCGAAGTGCTCCAGCATCTCCGGCGGGACGTCGAGGAGGGGGGCCTGGGCGGCGCCGCCCGGGGCCGCGGCGGCGGTCGTGCCGGTGGCCGCGTCGAGGGCCGCGCCGGGGGAGGTGGGGGCCGCGTCGGGGGCCGGGTCGGTCATGGGGGAGCTCCTGCCGCTCGGGATCACATCGTCGTGCTGCCTGTGATCGTACGACCGTCCTACTCGGCGGTAGAGGCGGTGACGGGAGGAGACGGTCGTGGCGGCCGGGGCGTGAGCGCACCCGAGGGGCGGCGGCCCCCGGCATGCCCCTTTTGTCGGTGGCGGGCCCTAGGATCGGTGGCCGGTAGTGGAATCGGCAGGAACGGACGTTGACGTGGCTACGCAGAGTACGGACAAGGGCGCGCCGGGTGGCGGCGGAGCCGGATCGCGGCCCCGCCTGATGCTGCTCGACGGGCACTCCATGGCCTACCGGGCGTTCTACGCGCTGCCCGTGGAGAACTTCAACACCTCCACCGGCCAGCCCACCAACGCGGTGTACGGCTTCGCCTCGATGCTCGCCAACACCGTCCGGGACGAGGCGCCCACCCACCTCGCGGTCGCCTTCGACCTCTCCCGCCAGACCTTCCGCTCGGTCGAGTTCCCGGAGTACAAGGCCAACCGCGCCAAGACCCCGGACGAGTTCCGCAGCCAGGTCGGCCTGATCGGCGAGCTGCTCGACGCCATGAACGTGCCGCGGATGACCGTCGAGGGCTTCGAGGCGGACGACATCATCGCCACCCTGGCCACCGCCGCCGAGGCGGCCGGCTTCGACGTCGACATCGTCACCGGCGACCGCGACTCGCTCCAGCTGGTCACCGAGCACATCACCGTGCTCTACCCGACCAAGGGCGTCTCCGAGCTGACCCGCTACACCCCGGAGAAGGTCGCCGAGAAGTACGGCGTCACCCCCCGGCAGTACCCGGACCTCGCCGCGCTGCGCGGCGACCCGTCCGACAACCTGCCCGGCATCCCCGGCGTCGGCGAGAAGACCGCCGCGAAGTGGGTCAACCAGTTCGGCTCCTTCGAGGAGCTGGTCAACCGCGCCGACGAGGTCAAGGGCAAGATCGGCGAGAAGCTGCGCGAGCACCTCGACTCGGTCAAGCGCAACCGCGTCCTCACCGAGCTGGTCCGCGACGTCGAACTGCCGCTCGGCGTCGACGACCTGGCCCGCGCGCCGTTCGACCAGCCGGCCGTCGGCGCGCTGATGGAGTCGCTGGAGTTCCGCAACGCCAACTTCCGCGACCGGGTCTTCGGCATCGACCCGGCCGCCGCCGAGCCCGAGGCCGCCGAACTCGCCCCCGGCGTCGAGGTCGACGGCGAACTGCTCACCGACCCCGGCACGCTTGCCGCCTGGCTGCGGGAGCACGCGAGCGACAAGTCCCCGGTCGCGCTGGCCGCCGTCTACCAGTGGTCGCTCGGCAGCGGCGAGGTCACCGAGGTCGCGCTCGCCACCGGGGAGACCGCCGCCTGGTTCGACCCGGCGCTGCTCGCCGAGGAGGACGAGCGCGCCTTCGCCGACTGGCTCGCCGACCCGGCCGCGCCCAAGGCGCTGCACATCGCCAAGCAGGTCATGCGGGCCTTCGCCGAGCGCGGCTGGAGCGTCGAGGGCGTCGTCGCCGACACCGCCCTCGCCGCCTACCTGGAGAAGCCCGGCCGGCGCACCTTCACCCTGGAGGTGCTCGCCGAGGAGTACCTGGCCCGCTCGCTCGCCCCGGCCCCCGCCGCCGAGTCCGGCCAACTCGCCTTCGACGCCCCGGAGGAGGACCCGGCCGCGCACGCCCAGGCGCTGATGCTCCAGGCCCGCGCCGTGCTCGACCTCGCCGCGCTCTTCGACACCCGCCTCGCCGAGGTCGGCGCCACCGGCCTGATGCGCGACATGGAGCTGCCGATCGCCGCCCTGCTCGCCCGCATGGAGCGCACCGGCATCGCCGCCGACCGCGGCTGGCTCACCGGCCTGGAGGCCCAGTTCGCCGCCGAGATCCAGCGCGTGGTGGAGGAGGCGCACGCCGCCGCCGGCCACGAGTTCAACCTCGGCTCGCCCAAGCAGCTCCAGGAGATCCTCTTCGGCGAGCTCGCCCTGCCGAAGACCAAGAAGATCAAGACCGGCTACACCACCGACGCCGACGCGCTCACCTGGCTCGCCACCCAGACCGACAACGAGCTGCCGGTCATCCTGCTGCGCCACCGCGACCAGGCCAAGCTGCGCACCACCGTCGAGGGCCTGCTCAAGACCGTCTCCCCGGCCGGGCGCATCCACACCACCTTCAACCAGATGGTCGCCGCCACCGGCCGGCTCTCCTCGCAGGACCCGAACCTGCAGAACATCCCGGTGCGCACCGAGGAGGGCCGGATGATCCGCCGCGCCTTCGTCGTCGGCGAGGGCTACGAGTCGCTGCTCACCGCCGACTACTCGCAGATCGAGCTGCGGATCATGGCCCACCTCTCCGAGGACGAGGCGCTGATCGAGGCCTTCGCCAGCGGCGAGGACCTCCACACCACCGTCGCCTCCCAGGTCTTCGAGGTGCCGGGCGGCGCCGTCGACGCCGAGATGCGCCGCAAGATCAAGGCGATGTCCTACGGCCTCGCCTACGGCCTCTCCGCGTACGGGCTCTCCCAGCAGCTCGGCATCAAGCCCGCCGAGGCCCAGGGCCTGATGGACACCTACTTCGAGCGGTTCGGCGGCGTGCGGGACTACCTGCACCGGGTCGTCGAGGAGGCCCGCGCGACCGGCTACACCGAGACCCTGCTCGGCCGCCGCCGCTACCTGCCGGACCTCAACAGCGACAACCGCCAGCGCCGCGAGATGGCCGAGCGGATGGCGCTCAACGCCCCGATCCAGGGCTCGGCCGCCGACATCGTCAAGATCGCCATGCTCAGGGTCGACGAGGCGCTGCGCTCGGCCGGGCTGACGTCCCGGATGCTGCTCCAGGTGCACGACGAAATCGTGCTGGAGCTGGCGCCGGGCGAGCGCGAGCCGGTCGAGGCGATCGTGCGCGAGCAGATGGCGGGCGCCTACCCGCTGCGCGCCCCGCTGGACGTCTCGGTCGGCGTGGGCGCCGACTGGGAGGCCGCCGCGCACTGACGATCCGTCAGTGAGTCTCGGGCGCGGCCTCGTCGTGGCCGCGCCCGGGGCCTTCTCGGTGTCGCGGAGCGGTTCTACCCTGGCGGGTATGTCTGCCGATGAGGTCCTCCGCCGCGGCCGTGACGGCACCACCGTCGACCTCGTGCTCGAACCGGGCGGGGGCTCCTGGCCCGCCGCCGGGCTCCTGGTGCTGCGCACGCTCGCCGTCCTGCTCGCCGTGGGCGTGGTCTTCCTGCCCGCCGTCATCCTGCTCGTGGTGGTCGCGGTGGTCGTCGGCGCCACCTTCGTCGGCGCGGTGACCGTCTGCGGGGCGCTGTGGGCCTCCGCCGTGCTGGTCCTGTGGCCGTTCGTCGCGGCCGGCGAACTGCGTTCGGTCCGCCGGGTGCAGTTCGCCCCGGTCCGGGCTCCGGCCGAACTGCGCTTCGTCCGGGGCGCCGGGGCCGGAGCCTGGGCCCCGATCTCCGGTCTGCGGCGCATCCAGCTCGACGAGAGCGTGGAGGTGCCCTACGAGGGTGACCCGGAGCCGGCGGGCCGCACCCTCGACATCACGGTGGTGACCGCGACCGGTGACGACGGCGGCGGCCGGCACCGGGCGCCGAAGGGGACCGACGCCGACGCGCTCCAGCGCGCCCTGGAGGAGTTGCTCGGCCCGGCCGGCGTCCGCGTCCTGCGCAGCACCGAACGGCGCGTCCGCCCGAAGCCCCAGCCCCCCTCCGGCGGCTGGGTCTACGGCGGCTCGGGCTCGGCCAACTCCGGCGGGGGCTTCTCCGGCGGCGGGTGACCCGGGCTCGTGGCGGACCGGTCAGGTCCGCGCCCGCCGGCGTTTCTCGCGGGTTCAAGGGCCGTTGTGGGAACAGGGGTTGATCCGGGGTCGGGGAGCGCCTTCACTTGTCATGGCGCCGTCGTTTCTTGATCGCGGCGCCGGTCCGAACCGATGCTCCGACGCCTCACCCGACGAGTCTGGAGATCCCCTCATGTCCCAGTCCCGCCTGCGACGCGCCGTCGTCGCGCTCACGGCCCTGCCCCTGCTCGCGCTCGGCGCGGGTCAGGCCGTGGCCGCCCCGGCCCCCGCCCCCGCCGTCCCCGCGTCCGCCTCCCCGGTCGCCACGATCGAGGACGGCATCGCCCGCACCCTCGCCGCCTCCCTCACCGACCCCGCCCTGCGCGAGCGGCTGCGCGAGGCGGCCGCCGCCGCACCCGGCGGCGCCGAACTCGCCCCGCTGGCCC
>NZ_BAAAKJ010000345.1:5357-13094 GCF_039527695.1 Kitasatospora putterlickiae | reverse complement strand
CGACCTCGCCGCCGCCACCGCCCGCGCGGACCACGGCATCGCCGCCGCCAAGGGCCTCGGCGCCGACCTCGGCCCGCTGCTGCGCGTCCAGCTGGCCGACCCCTCGATGCGCACCGCCCTCGATGCGGGCGTCGCACCGCTGGTCGCCGTCGCCGCCACCGACGAGCACACCCGCACCGTCCGCGCCTACGACCCCGCCGGCCGGGCCCTCGGCCTCGACGCCGGCACCCTGCCCACCCGACCGGTCTACCTGGTCGACATCGACGGCGCCAAGGCGACCGCCGCCGGGATCGAGGTGCTCCAGCGGGAGCTGGCCGCCCGCGGGACAGCCCCGGCGGCACCCGCCGCCGGGCAGGCCCCCACCGCCCTCCAGGCCGCCGGCTGGTGGGGCAGCAAGATCACCTCCGTCCAGGTGAACGACGACGAGGAGCCCTGGTTCAAGGGCGCCGCCGAGATGTTCAGCCTGGTGTCCGGCTTCGGCCAGGACGGCAAGGTCCGGGTCGACTCCGTCGCCATGCCGTACCTCCAGTACGACGGCACCGTCTACTACCCGAACCAGATCCTGGTGAACTGGTCGAACTACAAGTACAACCTCGCCGACGTCGTGCTGATGGAGGACGACGGCGACACCAACTACCTGGCCCTCGCCCAGGCCATCGCCGCCGTCCTGCTCACCATCGCCGACCAGGGCGCCTACATCCCGCTGGTCAACGCCGTCCTGGCGGCGCTGCCCTCCTCCTGGTGGACCGACGACCCGGACTACGTCGAGTCCTGGTACACCCTCGCCCGCACCGGCACCGGCCGCCTCAACGGCGCCCGCGGCAACGGCTGGTTGACCGTCGAACCGTACTGGGTCAGCCAGCTCTGACCGTCCCCGTCGCCACCGGGCCGGCGCCGCGCTTCCGTGCGGCGCCGGCCCGCAGTCGATCAACCCGCGTCACAGAGTCACTTTCGTACTACCGTGGGCCTGATGACCACGGAATCCAGGACGATCGACCAGCCCACCACCCCGGCCGGGGCGCCGACGCTCCAGGCCCGCAACTCCGCCGCCTTCTGGACCGCGACCGGCGATTCCCGGGGCCACGAGGTGATCCGGCGCGGCGGCTTCCTCGCCGTCGACGGGGACAACCGCGCGGGCCTGCGGATCCTCGTCCAGGAGCCCGACCTCGACCCGGGCGAACTGGCCGAGCTGAGCTACCTGACCCGCCGCGCCGCAGGCCCGGCGCTCGTCGAGGACCCCTTCTCCTCGACCGACCTGAGCCACCTGGGCATGCGCACCTGGCAGATGCCGATCATGCTGCGCCCGCCCGGCCCCGTCCACGCCCCGGCGCTGGACGTGACCCGGGTGCGGCGGCCCGAGGAGCTCCAGGCGGCCGAGCGGATCGTGATCGAGGGCTTCGAGCTGACCGGCTTCGAACCCCACCAGGCCGGCGAGCTCTTCCCGACGGCGCTGATCGAACAGCCGGGCGTGGAGGTGTTCATCGCCTCGGTCGAGGGCGTCCCCGCGGGCGCCGGCGTGAGCGTCGTGGCCGACGGCCTCGCCAGCCACTACTGGATCGCCACCTCGTCCGCCTTCCGCTCCCGAGGCGTCGGCCGCGCCGTCATGCTCGGCGCCCTCGCCCACGTCGCGGACCTCCCGGCCACCCTCACCGCCTCCAAGCTGGGCCGCCCGCTGTACGAGTCCCTGGGCTACACCGTCGCGTCCCCCTCGACCTGGTGGGCCTCGGCGTAGGAAGTCGGCGGAGCCGACTTCCTACGCGTGACGGAGATGGTGGATCACGCCCAGGCGTGAACGGACGGACTGCCGATGGTGTCGAACATCCGCCAGCGGCTGGCCGACTGGCGCTCCGGGGCGATCCCCGTGGTGCGGTAGCCACCGCTCGTCGTTCGGCTTCTGGCGATGGTGTGCTCCACCGTGTTCGGGCTGCCGAGGGATGTGTCGCGGACGTGCCCTCGATGGGGGTGAAGTCGAGTGCGGCATCGCACAGTTCGCGTGCCGATGGCGAGGATGGCTCGTGCGGTGTCCTGCTATCGTCCGACGTGTCGGGCGCCGCTTCCAGGCGTGAACGGATGGGGAGTTGCTCTGTGATCAGCGATGCCGTCGGCCGCGCCCCTGAGCGGGCCTTTCGGTTGATCGTGACGGGCGGTGGAACCGGCGGGCACACCTATCCGGCGCTCACCGCGGTCCGCACCGTGCGGGCGAGGCTCGCCGCTGCCGGCCAGGCGCTGGACGTTGTGTGGGTCGGCACGGCGGACAGCCTGGAGTCCCGTGTCGCGGCGGGTGAGGGGATCGAGTTCGCCGCGGTTGCCACGGGGAAGATCCGGCGCCACCGGAACCCGGTCAAGATGGTCTCCCCGGCGAACGTGCGGGACATGGCGCGTGTGCCGTTCGGTGTCGCCCAGGCCCGCGCAGTGGTCTCCCGGTTCCGCCCTGACGTGGTGCTGGCCACGGGCGGATACGTCGCGGTTCCGGTGGGCATTGCCGCTTCGCTGTGCCGTCGCCCGCTGGTCGTCCATGAGCAGACGGTGCGCCTCGGCCTGGCCAACCGGACGCTCGCGGGACGGGCGGCACGCATCGCGGTGTCCTCCGAGTCCACGCTGTCGCTGCTGCCGGAGGCGGTTCGCTCGCTTGCGGTCGTCACCGGCAATCCGGTACGGCCCGAGGTGCTGGCCGGTGATGCGGACAAGGCGGTCCAGACTCTTGGGCTGCACGGCTTCCGCCGTGACCTGCCGACCGTGTACGTCACCGGCGGCGCGCAGGGCTCGGCGCAGATCAATGGACTGGTGGCCGAGCTTCTGCCCGGGCTGCTGGCCGGCGCCAACGTGATCCACCAGTGCGGCCCGGCGAACGTCGAAGCCCTGCGGGTCCGCGCCGCAACTCTTCCCTCGCATCTGGCGTCCCGGTATCTGCTCACCGGGTTCGTCGGTCCCGAACTGCCCGATGTCCTCGCACTGGCCGATGTGGTGGTCTCCCGCAGTGGGGCGGGCACGATCGCGGAGCTGACGGCGCTGGGCAAGGCCGCGGTTCTCATCCCCCTCGCCAGCTCGGCCGGCAACGAGCAGGCCCACAACGCCGGCCACCTGCACGATGCGGGGGCGGCGGCCGCGCTCCTCGGTGACGTGACGGCGGAGCGCCTCCGCGAGGCGGTCGACCCGCTGCTGACCGACACCCACCGCCGTACGGGCATGGCCGAGCGGGCCCGCTCCTACGGCCGGCCGGATGCCGCCGACCGGCTGGTGGACCTGCTCATCTCGACCGCCGCCCAGCACTGACGAGCAGGCATGGCCGGGAGCCCGGGGCGAGGGTTCGCCCCGGGCTCCCGGCGTTCTCAGGCACTGCGGACACTGGTCCCGTCTGCGGACTTTGCCCGCGTCCTGGTACACCCTCGCCCGCACCAGCACCGGCCGCCTCAACGGCGCCCGTGCCGACGGCTGAATGACTGTCGTGCTGTTCTAGGCCGGCCGGCTCTGACCGCCGGCTTCGCCTGGCCGAGGGCTGCGGAGCGGCCGATCCGCTCCGCAGCCCGCCGGCGTACCCAGGGGATTCGGGCACTCGGGCACGTTGGCGGGTCAGACGGGGAGGTCCCAGCCCGGGCCGTCCTCGCTGCCGAGCCAGACCCGTTGGCCCGCCGTCGAGACCGTGATGCCGAAGGCTTCCTGGTGCGGCTCGCCCGCGCTCTGCCAGGTCTCGATGGCGGTCTCCACCCGGTCCCACAGGCGGAGTGGTCCTCGCTGGACCACGGTCCAGCCGCCCGCGGGGTCGGGCACCGTCCGGGCCTGCGAGCCGGTGGCCACGTCCGAGAGGATCTGCTGCCCGCCACTTCCCATCCGCTCGGCCGAGGGGGCCGCGAGCTGCGCGACCCAGCTTCCGGTCCACGAATCGAGCTTCGTGGGGTCGATCCGGCTCGCGCTCTCCTCCCCGGGGAGGAGAGCCAGGGTGGGGCGGGGCGGCCGGTCATGGGGTCGGGCGATCATGAAACTGGTGTAGCCCGGCAGGAAGCGGCCGGTGGCCTCGCCGGGGCCGGTCACGTCGAGCAGCGCCAGCGCGCCGGCGTAGCTCCATCCGGACAGGGTGACCAGGATGCGGCCGCCCGGCTTCACCTGGCGCAGCCAGGCCATCGGCAGGTAGCGGACCGAGCACGTCGCGATCAACCGGTCGAAGGCGCCGCCGTTCGGGTCCCCGCCGAGACCGTCACCGACGATGAGGCGCGGGGCGTAGCCGGCGGCCCGAAGTGCGGAAGCGGCGCGTGCGGCCACCAGGGGGTCGTACTCGATGCTGGTGATGTTCCCGTCGCCGAGGCGGTGTGTGCCGAGGGCGGTGGAGTAGCCGGTCCCGGTACCGATTTCGAGGACGTGGTGACCGGTGTCCGCGCCGAGCTGCTGCCACATGCCCAGCACGAGCGAAGGCAACGTGGAGGACGAGGACGGCGCGCCCGTCACGTGCCGGTCGCCGATGTCTTCCGGGCTGGTGCGGCCGTTGAGTTGGGTGATGAGCGTACGGTCGGCATAGACCCCCTCCAGCCATCCGGGGGCGTCGCGGCGGACGGTCCGGTAGCTGGTCGGGGCGCTGCCGTCGACCGGGACGAAGTAGGAACCGACGAAGAGTTCGCGGGGTACCGCGTGGGCGGCCTCGGCCCACGCGGGATCGGCGAGCGCGCCGTTCTCGGTGAGTTGCTTGACCAGGGTGGTGCGCAACGTGTCGGAGCTGGTCACTGGTCGTGGCCTCTTTCCAGTTGGTCGGCGATCGCGACTGCGATTCGGTGGGTGGTCCCGGCCGGCTGCCACGCCCATTGCCCGTTCGGGTTGCACTCCAGGAAGTGCCACGTGCCGTCTGCGGTGACGGCGAAGTCGAAGGCGCCGAAGGTCAGCCGGAAGGTGGCGAGATAGCGGGTCACGGTCTCGGCAACCGATGAGGGGATGCCGATGGGGTGGCAGCGCATCCGGTCCTGTCGGTACCGCCAGTCGACGTCCGGGCTGTCGATGCGGATGCCGAACAGCCGGTCCCCGACTGCGGTCACCCGGGTGTCGTACGCCTTGGGGATCCTGGCTTGGAACATGTGAGGACACGCCGTCACGGCGTTGTTGATCTCCTGGCTTCGGACTTCGCGGACCCATACGGCCCGAGCCTTCCCGTCGACCGAGTACGGGGTGTTCCACACCGGCTTGTAGACCGTGCCGCCGACATGGCGGGTGGCGAACTCCCGTGCCTCGTCCGCGTCGTTGGTGATCAGCGTGTGGGGAACATGGAATCCGCACTGCTGTGCGGCGGCGAGCTGGGCCGGCTTGTACTCCGCCTCCCGGTTGTGCCGGGGATGGTTCACGTAGTGGGCTCCGGGGAGCGAGGCCAGGATGCCACCCGCTCCCCAGAACGTTTGCGAGGCGGCGAATCGGCGGTCCTGGCCGTCGAGACCAGGCGGTCCCTCGTAGGGCGAGGGCCTGCGAACCCAGACGGAACGAACGGCCGTGAGGTCCAGTTCACGGCTCGACGTGCGGAGGGTACCTCGCTGACCGTCCACGCTGTACGTGGCGGTCAGCGAGGCACCCGCGTGCAGGTCGGTACCGGGATCGAGACGGACCACGGGAACCCGGCGCTCGGCGAGCACCCGCAGGACCGCATCCGCTGTCACGTCGGAGGAGGTGGTCAGTACCAGCACCGACCCGCTTCGGTGGCCCATCAGCCCGAACTCTGGTCCTGGTCGTAGGATTCGGTGACATCACTGTCCGTGGCCCCGCCCGGAGCGGCCCCGTCGCCGGGGCTCGTCTGGGTGGGCGTGACACCGCTGGTGCTGGTGCCATGGCTGCCCAGCTCGACTGTTCGGCCGCGCTCGTCCACGATGACGGCGATCTGCGTCTCGGGGTCGATCACGGGCGTGAACGCCGGGAGCGTGGCAGTGGCCGCATAGGGCTCCATCCTGCCAATGCCCCAGGGTACGGGCGTCTGCGTCATACATCCTCCTGAGCAGGGTTGGTTTGCCATCCCGTCCCAGCTGGGGCGGGGTCTCCGCGCAGGAAGTCGGCCTGGCCGACTTCCTGCGCTCGGGGGTGGGTTGCTTGGGCAGCCGGGAGGGGTCTTCCGGTCCGGTGGGCTCGGCGGCGTGCCGTTCAGGCGGCATGGGCGAAGGCGGGGGTGATCAGGGCCCAGACGAACTTGCCGACACCGCCCGCGCGGGGGCAGCAGCCCCAGCGCTCGGCGAGTTCGTTGACGAGGAAGAGGCCGCGTCCGTGCTCGTCGTCGGGGGTGCTGGTGTGGAGGGAGGGGCGGCCGCTGCCGGCGTCGTGAACCTCCAGGCGCAGGCGGGAGTTGATGAGGGCGAAGCGGATCTCGATGAGGCGGTCGCTGGGGGCGTCGCAGTGCTGGACGGCGTTGGCGAACAGCTCGCCGAGGAGGAGTTCGGCGACGTCGGAGTAGCGGTCGCCGGTGGGGAGGGCGGAGAGGTACGCGCGGAGGAGTTGCCGGGCGATGGGGGTGGAGGAGGTGCGGGAGTCGAGGCGGGCGGCGAACGTGCGGGGGCGGCGGGAAGCGAGCATGGCGGAGCACCTCGGTGGGGGGTGGGATGGAGGAGCATCAAAGGGCCGCTTCGGTGTGTAGCGATGCGACTACCCAGGGCGCTTACTGTGGCCTAGCATTGGCGATACCTTCAACCTTTCGCATCGGAAGGGAGAGTCGTCAGCGATCATGAACCGCAAGGAGCTTGATCCCGATTCCTCGCCCACGGCTAAGTTCGGCGTACTACTTCGCCAGGCCAGGGAGGCGAGAGGCTGGACGCAGGAACAGTTGGGTGGGCTTGTCGGCTACTCGGCCGTTCACATCTCGGCAGTGGAAACCGGGCGCAAGCCTCCAACCAGTCGATTCGCGAGACGGATTGATGACGCATTCGAAACGGACCGGTTCGAACGAGAGTGGCGTCAGTCCGAACAGCGATTTCTATTCGAGGGTTTCGACCAGTACACGGTGAAAGAGCGGGAGTCCGTGGCCGTTCGGATCTTCGAGCTGGACATGATTCCTGGCATGCTTCAGCACCCGGACTACAGTGCCGCCTACGAGATGGCGCCGGTCCGGCGAGGTGAAGCCACACGGGAGCAGGCGGAGGAGCGGCTGAAGGTGCTGGCGGGGCGTCAGCAGCTGCTCGACCGTGCTGTGACGGTCCATGCGGTCCTCGACGAATCGGCTCTGCGGCGCCAAATCGGCGGAACGGCCGTCATGGCCTGTCAGATGAAGCACCTGGAAGACCTGGCGGCACGGCCCCGTGTCATCCTTCAGGTGGCCCCGTGCACCCTGGGTGAGTTGCGGCCCTTCTCGCATTCGGTCACGTTGTTGACCCTGCCCACACGCACGATGGTCGGGTACACCGAAACGCTCGGACGGGGCCTTCTGGAGCGCGACTCCGAGGTCGTGGCCGGATGGGCCGCCCAGTACGATCGCCTTCAGGTTGACGCCCTCACGCGGCTGGACAGCGTCACCATGATCCGGGAGGCACGGAGGGACTATGAACGGCATGCACAGTGACCACCCGGCCGACGCCGCGTGGCGAAAGAGCTCCTACAGCAACGGGCAGGGCGGATGTGTCGAGGTCGACGACTCGCGCCCCGGAGCGGTGCGCGACTCCAAGGATCCCCATGGCCCGGTACTCGTGTTCCCTGCGGAGGCATGGCGGTCGTTCCTTGCGGGCGTTCGAGTCGGCGAGTTCGGCGAGGTCTGACGGGATCCACGAGTCGTCCGAGGCCCCGCCGCCCATG
>NZ_BAAAKJ010000345.1:4541-5327 GCF_039527695.1 Kitasatospora putterlickiae | reverse complement strand
ACTTCCGGGCGTTGGTGCGTTTGGTGGGCTCGGCCGTCGTCGGGTCTTCGGGCCAGGGGTGGCGGGGGTAGCGGCCTCTCAGATCTGCGCGGACGGCGGGGTAGCCGTTGTGCCAGAAGGACGCCAGATCTCCTGTGATGGCGGCGGGGCGGCCGGCGGGGGAGAGGAGGTGGATGGTGAGGGGGATTCTTCCGGCGGCCAACGCCGGAGCGGCCTTCCAGCCGAAGAGTTCCTGCAACTTCACTGCCAGCACTGGGCGGTCGGTGGTGTAGTCGACTCGGATCTTCGATCCACTGGGGACAGTGATGCGTTCGGGGGCGAGTTCGTCCAAGCGGCCTGCCTCGCCGGTGGACCAGGGGAGGAGGCGTTGGAGAGCGGCTGTCGTATCAATGCGCGCCAGGTCGGATCGGCGGCGGGCGCGGGAGAGTTCGGGCTCCAGCCACTCGTCGGCGCGGTCGAGCAGGGCCTCGTCGCTGACGTCGGGCCAGGGGGCGCCGATTGAGGTGTGGAGGAAGGCCAGACGCTCGCGGAGGCTGGACGGGAACGTCAGGAGAGTGCTCAGGCCCTCGCGGGTGAGGCCTTCGAGGAGGGCGGCGCGGACGAGGGCCCGGTCGGGCTTGGTGAGGGGCTTCTCCGCGAGTTCGATGGCGCCGAGGGAGTCGACTTGGCGGGAGACGACGTCGCTGCGCCGGGTGTCCCAGTGCACTTCGGCGCGACTGGCGAGCAGTGGCGCGCCGGCCTGGCGGGCGGTGTCCTCGTCCAGCGCGGCGGCGTGCAGGATCCGGG
>NZ_BAAAKJ010000345.1:0-4503 GCF_039527695.1 Kitasatospora putterlickiae | reverse complement strand
AGCCAGGGCAGGGCGCCGAGGGTGGTGCCGGGGGCGAGTTCGGCGGCCGTGCCGGAGGCCATCAGGTACGGACTGCGCTCGCCCGGGGCGGGTCGTTCGACCCGGGCGCGGGCGACGCGTTCGGGGAAGGCGAGGGCGACGACGAGGCCGACGGCGGTGGTGTCGGGGAGGTCGGTGGCCCGCTGGTCGGAGGTGGAGCGGCGCAGGCGGCGGACCTCCTCGCGCCAGCGGCCCGCGTACGGGTCCCGTGAGGTGCGGGCGGCGCGCAGGACGGCGGTGAGGTCGTCGCCGAGGGCGCGCGGGGGCTCCTCGGACAGGAGGGCGACCACCTCGGCGGCCCGGTCGGCGCCGACCAGGGGCGCGCCGTCCACCAGGGCGCGGGCGAGCCGGGGATGCAGCCCCGTACGGGCGAGGCGGACGCCGCGCGGGGTGGCGCGGCCTTCGGCGGAGACCGCCCCGAGGGCGACCAGCGTCTCCCGGGCGGCGGCCATCGCGCCCGTCGGGGGCCGGTCGGGCAGGGCGAGGCCGGTGGCGTCGGGGTCGCCCCAGCAGGAGGCCTGGAGGGCGAAGGACGTCAGGTCGGCGAGCGCGATCTCGGGCGTCGGGAACCGGGCGGCGAGGGCGTCCTCGGCCTCGTGCCAGCAGCGGTAGACGGTGCCCGGGGCCTCGCGCCCGGCGCGGCCGGCGCGCTGGCGGGCGGCGGCGAGCGAGGCGCGGACGGTGACCAGGGCGGCGAGTCCACGTGCGTGGTCGGTGCGCGGTTCGCGGGCGAGTCCGGCGTCCACCACGACCCGCACGCCGGGCACGGTGAGCGAGGACTCGGCGACGGCGGTGGACAGGACGACGCGGCGGGAGGCGGAGGGCGCGAGGGCGGCGTCCTGGACGGCCTGCGGCGCGCGCCCGTGCAGTTGGAGGACCTCGGCGGGCACGCCGCCGAGCTGCCCGGCGACGCGGGCGATCTCGCCGACGCCGGGCAGGAAGCAGAGCACGTCCCCGTCCCGCTCGCTCAGAGCCCGCCGTACGACGGAGGCGACGTGGTCGAGCAGCGCGAAGTCCACCCGGGTGCCGTGCGCGGGCCGCACGGCGCGCGGCGGCGGAGCCCACACCGTCTCGACCGGGTGCGAGACCCCGTGCGCCTCGACGACCGGCGCGTCGTCCAGCAACGCCGCCCAGGCGGCGGTGTCGGAGGTCGCGGAGGCGCAGACGATCCGCAGCTCGGGCCGCAGGGCGGCGCGCACGTCGAGCAGGAAGGCGAGCGCGGTGTCGGCGTCCAGGTGCCGTTCGTGGCACTCGTCGAGGACCACCACGTCGACGCCGGAGAGCTCCTGGTCGCGCTGGAGGCGCTGGAGCAGCACGCCGGTGGTGACCACCTCGACCACCGTGTCCGGCCCGACGCGCCGCTCGCCGCGCACGGTGTATCCGACCTCGCGGCCCACGGACGAGCCGAGCAGCCAGGCCATCCGCCGGGCGGCGGCCCGCACGGCGAGCCGTCGCGGTTCGGCGACGAGGACACGGCGAACAGGTCCGGAACCGAGCAGCCCGGCCAGCGCCAGCGGCACCAGGGTGGTCTTGCCGGTGCCGGGCGGCGCGGCGAGGACGGCCGCGCCGTGCTCGTCGAGCGCGCGGTGCAGCGCGGGCAGGGCGGTGCGGACGGGCAGCTCGCGCCAGGCCGGGTTCGGCAAGGTGTCAGCCCCGCTCGGTGACGAAGATCGCGGTGCCGGGGATGAGCCGTCCGCGCAGCGGCGACCAGCCGCCCCAGTCCTGCTCGTGTCCGTCCGGCCATTCGGGCTCGACGAGGTCGAGCAGCCGGAACCCGGCGGCGACGAGTTCGCGGACCCGGTCGCCGACCGTGCGGTGGTGTTCGACGTAGGTGGCCCGGCCCTGCTCGTCCTGTTCGACGTAGGGGGTGCGGTCGAAGTAGGAGGCGACGGCGGTGAGGCCTTCGACGCCGGGCTCGTCGGGGAAGGCCCAGCGGATCGGGTGGGTGACCGAGAAGACCCAGCGCCCGCCGGGCCGCAGCACCCGGTGGACCTCGCGCATCAGGGCGGCGGTGTCGGCGCTGAACGGGACGGCGCCGTAGGCGGAGCAGGCGAGGTCGAAGGAGGCGTCGGCGAAGGGCAGCACGGCGGCGTCGGCCTGGACGACCGGGACGGGCGCGGTGCCGCGGGTGAGGTCGATCCGCAGCGAGTGCTGGAGCTGGCGGTGCGAGATGTCGAGGGCGACCGGGCGGGCGCCGCGGCCGGCCAGCCAGCGCGAGCACTGGGCGGCGCCGGCGCCGATCTCCAGGACGGTGCGGCCGGCGACGTCGCCGAGCAGCCGGGCGTCCGCCTCGTCGAGGCCCTCGGGGCACCAGGTGAACCGGTCGTCGCCGAGGAACCCGCCGTGCTCGTCCTGGTACTCGTCGGCGTTGCGGTCCCACCAGTGGCGGCTGGCGCGGCTGCTCTCGCCGGTGCCGGCGGACCGCCTTACCGCGTCGTCGCCGTCCTCGTCAAGATCAATGGGGTCGGGGAGGGGGGTGCCGGTCACGGTGAGAAGGCCCATCGCGTAGGGTGTGGTCTGCGGAAGCGCCGCTGCCGTGAACCGGTCCGAGAGGCCCGGTATCCCGGCGGTGGCATCCGGGGAAGGGTCCTCCCTGCGGCCGCCACCCGTTGAGGTGCGCAATCGGAGGATATGGCCTGATCCATACCGGGCTCCACCGTCTTGCCGTTTCTGGCGTTGACCGTGCCTGGCCGTCCCCGTATGCTACAAGTTGCGCTGCGGGCCTGCGCGCCTCGGACGGAGCAGGTCGCGCTCGCATCTGTCGAAGACCCCACGGTCGCAAGACGGACGCCGATCTCCCGTACTACGGGATTTCCGGTGCGCCGTGTTCTTGGCTGTCCGGCTTTCGGTGGGAGCGATACGGGCCCTCCGCGTGGCATTACCTACGACTTCATGTCCGTACCGGAGCCCTTTTCCTAATGACGAGCCCCACCGACTCCTCCCTCAGCACCACCCCGCAGGTCGCGGTCAACGACATCGGCGACGCCGAGGCGTTCCTCGCCGCCATCGACGAGACCATCAAGTACTTCAACGATGGCGACATCGTCGAGGGCGTCATCGTGAAGGTCGACCGTGACGAGGTCCTCCTCGACATCGGTTACAAGACCGAGGGCGTCATCCCGTCCCGCGAGCTCTCGATCAAGCACGACGTCGACCCGCACGAGGTCGTCGCCGTCGGCGACAACATCGAGGCCCTGGTTCTCCAGAAGGAGGACAAGGAGGGTCGTCTCATCCTGTCCAAGAAGCGCGCTCAGTACGAGCGTGCCTGGGGCACGATCGAGAAGATCAAGGAAGAGGACGGCATCGTCACCGGTACCGTCATCGAGGTCGTCAAGGGTGGTCTCATCCTCGACATCGGCCTCCGTGGCTTCCTGCCGGCCTCGCTGGTCGAGATGCGCCGCGTCCGCGACCTCCAGCCCTACGTGGGCAAGGAGCTCGAGGCCAAGATCATCGAGCTGGACAAGAACCGCAACAACGTGGTCCTGTCCCGCCGTGCCTGGCTGGAGCAGACCCAGAGCGAGGTCCGCCAGACCTTCCTCACCACCCTGCAGAAGGGCCAGGTGCGCTCCGGCGTCGTCTCCTCGATCGTCAACTTCGGTGCCTTCGTGGACCTGGGTGGCGTCGACGGCCTGGTTCACGTCTCCGAGCTGTCCTGGAAGCACATCGACCACCCGTCCGAGGTCGTCGAGGTCGGCCAGGAGGTCACCGTCGAGGTTCTCGACGTGGACATGGACCGCGAGCGCGTCTCCCTGTCGCTGAAGGCGACCCAGGAGGACCCGTGGCAGCAGTTCGCCCGGACCCACCAGATCGGTCAGGTCGTCCCGGGTAAGGTCACCAAGCTGGTTCCGTTCGGTGCGTTCGTCCGCGTGGACGAGGGCATCGAGGGCCTGGTCCACATCTCCGAGCTGGCCGAGCGCCACGTCGAGATCCCGGAGCAGGTCGTCCAGGTCGGCGACGAGATCTTCGTCAAGGTCATCGACATCGACCTTGAGCGTCGTCGCATCAGCCTCTCGCTGAAGCAGGCCAACGAGGCGCTGGGTGCCAACCCGGCCGAGGTCGAGTTCGACCCGACCCTGTACGGCATGGCCGCGTCCTACGACGACCAGGGCAACTACATCTACCCGGAGGGCTTCGACCCCGAGGCCAACGACTGGCTGGCGGGCTACGAGAAGCAGCGTGAGGAGTGGGAGCGGCAGTACGCCGAGGCCCAGTCGCGCTTCGAGCAGCACCAGGCCCAGGTCATCAAGAGCCGCGAGGCCGACGCGGAGGCCGCTGCCGAGGGTGGCGACGCCGTCGCCGCCGCCGCGGGTGGCTCCTACTCGTCCAGCAGCGACGAG
This sequence comes from Kitasatospora putterlickiae, assembly GCF_039527695.1. Lineage (NCBI taxonomy): Bacteria > Bacillati > Actinomycetota > Actinomycetes > Kitasatosporales > Streptomycetaceae > Kitasatospora > Kitasatospora putterlickiae. The sequence continues at coordinate 127 of NZ_BAAAKJ010000345.1, read as the reverse complement.
GGCTCCGGCGCCCTGGCCTCGGACGAGGCCCTGGCCGCCCTGCGCGAGAAGCTGGCCGGTGGCCAGAGCTGAGGCTCTGCCCCGCTGGTGCGTGACTAGCACATAGCGTCACCGATGAACCCCGCTC
>NZ_BAAAKJ010000344.1:24653-25016 GCF_039527695.1 Kitasatospora putterlickiae | reverse complement strand
CGGCCACGCCTCGGTGGTCGTCCCGATCGGCGTCACCGTGTCGCCCGACTTCGCCGACGCGGCGCGCACCCTGCCCGGCGTGCGGGCCTCGGCCCGGATCTGGGCCGACACCGAGGTGTTCGTCATCGGCGGCAACGGCGCCACCAGGGTCTTCGCCGTGGTCGCCGACCCGGCCGCCTACGCGGAGATCTCCCGCTCGCTCGGGCGCGGCGTCTTCGACCCGGCCGCGCTGTCGGGCGGCACCGGTGGCCCGGACGCGCCGGTGCCCGCCCTGGTCTCCACCGAACTCGCCAAGCGGCTCGGCCCGGGCGCCACCCAGCGGCTGCGCTTCCCCAACGGCGGCGAACTGCTCGTCGAGTACGC
>NZ_BAAAKJ010000344.1:24307-24595 GCF_039527695.1 Kitasatospora putterlickiae | reverse complement strand
CCGATGGTGGTGTCGCGGACCGCGGTGCGCACCAGCCGGGTGGTGGAGCGCTCCTCCAGGGCGACGGCCGGCTGTTCGTCGTCCTGCCGGCCGCTCCGGCCGTCGCCGTCGCCCCCGAGGTCGACCGCGCCAACCTCTGGCTGGCCACCGGCCCCGTCGACGAGGGCGGGCTGCGGAACCTGGTGCGCGAGAAGATCGCCAACGGGACCGGGCAGAGCACGCTGGCCGCCGCCACCGCGGGGGCCGACGGGCTGCCGGACGGCTACACCGTGCGCACCAGCGCGGCGG
>NZ_BAAAKJ010000344.1:21552-24283 GCF_039527695.1 Kitasatospora putterlickiae | reverse complement strand
GACGACCCGCTCCAGCGGTCCGCCGGCCGGCTGTTCTGGACCGCCGTCCTCGGCGCGGGCTCGCTCGCCCTGCTCGCCGTCCTGCTCACCCTGGTCCGGGCCGCGCCCGAGCGCACCGCCCTGCTCGCCCGGCTGCGCACCATGGGCCTGCGTCCCCGGCAGGGCCTGACCCTGATCCTGGTCGAGACCCTGCCGCAGACCCTCGTCGCGGCCGTCGGCGGCGGCCTCGCCGCGCTCGCCGCGGTCGCCCTGCTCGGCCCGTCCTTCGACCTGTCGATCCTGGTCGGCGCGGAGATCGCGCCCGGACTGCCGGTCTCCGTCCCGGCGGTCCTGCTGCCGACGCTCGGCCTCGCCGCGCTCGTCTCGGCCGGCATCGTCGCCGAGGCGTTCATCGCGGGCCGGCGCCAGATCACCACCGAACTGCGCGCGGGGGACCAGCGATGAGGCCCCCGGCGGCGAACCGTCCGCTCCCGACCCCAGTCCCAGACCCCGACCCCGGCACCCCGGTGCCGACGAGAGGAGAGCCGCGGTGAACGGCAGCGCCGAGGACCAGCGGACCGCCCACGCCCCGACCTTCCAGGAACTCCAGGAACGGGCCCGGGCCGCCGCGGCCGGACCCAGGGCCGCCTACGGCGCGGACGCCGCCATCGTCTGCGACCGGCTGGTGCGCATCTTCAGTGCCCAGGGCGTCGAGGTGCAGGCCCTCCAGGGCCTCGAACTGACCATCCGCCAGGGCGACCTGGTCGCGCTGGTCGGCGCCTCCGGCAGCGGCAAGTCCACCCTGCTGACCATCCTCGCCGGCCTGGACGTGCCGACCGCCGGCACCGCCACCGTGGCCGGCTGCGACCTGCTGGAGATGTCCCCGCGCGAGCGGCTGCGCTACCGCCGCGAGGTGGTCGGCTTCATCTGGCAGCAGACCGCCCGCAACCTGCTGCCCTTCCTCACCGCCGCCGAGAACATCGCCCTGCCGATGCAGCTGCGCGGCCGCCGGACGCACGGCGGGGCGCGTCAGCAGGCGGCCAGGGTGGCCGAACTGCTGGAGGCGCTGGAGATCGGCGAACTCGCCCGCCGCCGGCCGAGCGAGATGTCCGGCGGCCAGCAGCAGCGGGTCGCCATCGCCGTCGCGATGGCCAACAACCCGCCGGTGCTGCTCGCCGACGAGCCCACCGGCGAGCTGGACTCGGAGACCGGGGCGAGCATCTTCGAGGCCTTCCGCACCGTCAACCGCGACCTCGGCGCCACCGTCGTCATCGTCACCCACGATCCGATGGTGGCCGGTGAGGTCCGCCGCACCGTGGCCATCCGCGACGGCCGCACCAGCAGCGAGGTGCTCCGCCGCACCCTCACCGACGAGCACGGCGAGGAGTCGGTCAACGAGACCGAGTACGTGATGCTGGACCGCACCGGCCGCGTCCAGCTCCCGGCCAAGTTCCTGGAGGCCCTCGGCATGGAGCACCGCGTCGCGGTCGAGCTCGCCCCCGACCACATCGCGGTGCGCCCGGACGACCTCGAAGGGCACTGACCGGCCGGCGCTCCGGTCCTGGGATACTGGGCCGGAACGTTCCGCGGTGGCGACAGGTGGTGAGGGGCGGCCGATGAGCAGCCGGGTGAGGGTGCTGAGGAAGCAGAACCGGCTCAGCCTGGAGGCGTTGGCGGCGCGGGTCGGCGTCACCAAGAGCTATCTCTCCAAGGTGGAGCGCGGCCTCAGCGACCCGTCGATCTCCACCGCGCTCAAGCTCGCGCACGCGCTGAACGTGGACGTCGGGCGGCTCTTCTCGGACGAGGTCGAGCCCGAGCTGGTCACCGTGGTGCGGGCCGGCGAGCGGACCCCGATGGGCGGGGCGACCGGCCCCGGCACCACGCGCTACGAGGGCATCGCCACCGGGCTGCCGGGCAAGCGGATGGTGCCGTTCATGATGCACCCGCCGCTGCGGCCCGCCGAGGCGCCGTTCAAGTCCCACGCGGGCGAGGAGTTCCTCTTCGTCCACGACGGCAGCGCCGAACTGGAGTTCCCGGAGCGGACCGTGGCCCTCGCCGCGGGCGACAGCGTCTACTTCAACGCCGCCCTGCCGCACCGCTGCCGCTCCACCGGCGCGGCGCCGGCCCGGATCCTCGTGGTGATCCACGACGACCCGGCCGGCCCCGGCGACCACGTCCCGACGCTGCCCTGACCGCCGCCCGTGCTCAGCGGCGGAAGCGCCGGGCCCGCAGGTACTCGCGGGCGAGCAGGCGCAGCGCGGCCGGCTTGGCCGGGCTCGCGGAGCGGTGCAGCAGCGCGCCGAGGTCGGCGCGCGCGGCGGCGCTGGTGAGCGTCTCCACCTCGACGACGCAGCGCACCATCGGCCGGTGGGCGTCCGGGACCAGGGCGATGACGGCCCGGCCCTCGGCCAGCGCGCGGTCCGCCGCGTCGAGCAGTTCGCCGAGCAGGGCCCGCACGGCCGGCCGGTCGTCGGCCCGCTCCAGCTCGGCCCGGGTGACGCCGTGCCGCTCCAGCAGCCGGACGGGGACCGTCAGCCGGCCGTCGGCGAGGTCCTCGGCGAGGTCGTTGACGAAGTCGAGCCGCTGGCTGCCGTCGATGAAGGTCCGGCAGGCGGCCCGGTAGGCGCTCTGGTCGCCGGGCGGGCCGAGCAGCGCGGCGACGACCATGAAGCCCGGCAGCGAGTACCCGTCCACGTAGCGCTGGTAGTCCTCCTCGGCGGCGAACCCGGCGAAGTCGAGGTCGGCGTCGGCC
>NZ_BAAAKJ010000344.1:15023-21501 GCF_039527695.1 Kitasatospora putterlickiae | reverse complement strand
GAGGCCGTCGGTGACCGCCCGGCGCCACCGGGCGGCCGCCTCCCGCCGTCCCGCGACCGGGCCGCTGTCGAGCAGGGTGTCGGTGCGGTGCATGAACGCGGCCGCGGTGATCACGTGCGGGACCATCCGCTCCGGCAGCAGCAGTCCGGCCGCCATCGCGACCTCCCGCCGGTAGCGGGTCACCTGCTCGCGCTGGCGCCCGTACTCCGCCCGCAACCCGGGCTCCCGGACCCCCGCCGCGTCCAGCGCCCGCTCCCACCTGCCCACCCGGCCCACCGTTCCTCTCCTGCCGTCATACCGTCCTGCCGTCATGTGTCATGCGTCATGCGTCATGCCGAAGGACCAAAGCCCCGAGCCTAGCCAGCGCTCCGCCCGGACACCTATTCGGTGCCCGGGCGGCCGCCGGTGGGGGAGGCTCAGGCGATGGCGGCGAGCAGTTCGGCGAGGCGGGCGGTGCCCGGCTCGTCCAGCGGCAGCAGTGGGGGGCGCGGGGCGCCCGCGTCGAGGCCGAGCAGGGCCAGGCCGGCCTTGACGGTGGTGGGCAGTCCGCCGCCGAGGATGAACTCCAGGACGGGCAGCTGGCGGTAGAAGACCTCGCGGGCGGTGTCCAGGTCGCCGGCCCGGACCGCGCGGTGGAGTTCGAGCACCGGTCCGGGGATGAGGCAGGGCGCGGCGGTGCACCAGCCGGCCGCCCCGGCGGCGAAGGCCTCCAGCGCCAGCGGGTTGCTGCCGTTGAAGAAGGGCAGTTCGCCGTCGGTGAGCTGGGCGAGCCGGTGCATCCGCCGTACGTCGCCGCTGCTCTCCTTGACCATGGTGATGTTCTCCACCCGCCCGACCAGCGAGACCATCAGCTCGGGGGAGAGGTCGACGCCGCTGGTGGCCGGGTTGTTGTAGATCATCACCGGGACGGAGACGGCGTCGGCGACCTCGGTGAAGTGCCGGACCACCTCGCGTTCGTCGAGCCTCCAGTAGGACTGCGGCAGCACCATCACCGCGTCCGCGCCGGCCCGTTCGGCGAAGCGGGCGCGGCGTACGGCGTTGCGGGTGGTGAGGTCGGCGACGCCGACCACGGCGGGCACCCGGCCGGCGATGGCGGCGAGCGCGGCCTCGGCGGTGGTGTACCACTCCTCGTCGTCCAGGTAGGCGCTCTCGCCGGTGGAGCCGAGCGGGGCGACGGCGTGGCAGCCGGCGTCGACCAGCCGGTCGACGAGGGCGGTGAGCGCGGCGGTGTCGACGCCGCCCGCCTCGCCGGGCGCGAACGGGGTCACCGGGTAGGCGATGATCCCCTCCAGGGCGGGTCCGGTCATCTCAGGCACCTTCCTCGGCGCGGGGGGCGGCGGCGAGCGCGTCCCCGTGGCCGGCCCGCAGGGCGCGGCGGGCGTAGTAGGCGAAGTTGGCCTGGCCGCGCTTGGGGGTGGAGGTCCAGTCGTGGGCCTCGCGGGCGAGGGCCTCGGGTATCTCCTGGATCTGGCCGGCCGCCGAGGCGAGCAGCTGGAGCCGGGCGGCCCGCTCGAAGAGCACGGCGAGGGTGCAGGAGTCCTCGACGCCGCCGGCGGCCACCAGCATCCCGTGGTGGGCGAGCAGCAGGGCGCGCTTGTCGCCGAGCGCGGCGGAGATGAGCTCGCCCTCCTCGTTGCCGACCGGGATGCCGGGCCAGCTCTCCAGGAAGGCGCAGTCGTCGTACAGCGGGGTGAGGTCCATGTGCGAGACGGCCAGCGGTGTTTCGAGCATCGACAGCGCCGAGACGTGCGGAGGGTGGGTGTGGATGATGCAGCCGACGTCGGGGCGGGCCCGGTAGACCCAGCTGTGGAAGCGGTTGGCGGGGTTGGCCATGCCCTCGCCGTCGAGGACGTTGAGGTCCTCGTCGACCAGCAGCAGGTTGTCCTCGGTGATCTCGTCGAAGCCGAGCCCGAGCCGCTGGGTGTAGTAGGTACCGGGGCGTTCGGCGCGGGCGGTGATCTGTCCGGCCAGGCCGGAGTCGTGGCCGGCGTCGAACAGGATCCGGCAGGTGAGGGCGAGCTTCTGGCGGGTGGTCCAGCCGTTGTCGGGGATGGCGGTGCTCATCCTGCGGTGTGCGAGGTCGACCAGGTCCGCCTTGGTGGTGGTCATGGTGTCGGCCATGCCGGGTTCTCCTTCGTCCGGGTGAGGTTCGTCCGGGTGGGGCGTGCCGCCGGCCGGGGTGGGCCGATTGGCAGACACGATGTTCACCATAGGACACCTTGTGTCCTGGTGTCGACGGGGAGGCCCTGGCGGCGAGCCGATGGAGCGTCAGCTTCCGCCGCCGGTGCGGCGGATCAGGCCGGAGCGCTCGGCGTCCGACCGCAGATCACCGCCGGGGGCGTCGCGGTCGGTGCGGTCGCCGCGGGCCGCGGCCGTGCAGAGGGCGAAGACGAGCAGGGCGCTCGCCGCCGCGGCGAGGATGCCCAGGGCGGTCAGGACGCGGAGCCAGGTCACGGGAGGTGCCTCCAGAGGGACGGCGCGAGGATGGGCCGCCGGTGATATCGGCAGACCGGCCCGCCTGGTCGAGTGTCCACGGGCGGTTCCGATCGGTGACCGCCGCGCGGACGGTCGTGCGCGCGGGCGGTCGAAGCGGGAAGGGCGTGCGTCAGCGCGAGTCGTGCGCCCCGGGCGCCGCCGGGGCGCGAACGGGATCCGCCGCTTCGTCCGCCGTCGCCGCCAGGGCCCGCAGGGCGGCCAGGTCCGGCTTCCCGGTCTCGGCCAGCGGGATGCCCGGCAGCACCAGGACGGTCGCCGGGGCGCAGAGCGGCCCGCCGCGCTCCCGCGCCCACCGGCGCAGCTCCGCCGCCGTCACCGCGCTGCCGGGCGCCACCGTCACGGCGGCGTGCACCCGCTGGAGCCGGTCCCGGCCGGTGGTGGCGAACATGACCGCCTCGCGCACCGCCGGGTGCGCCAGCAGCGGGCCCTCGACGTCGCGGGGGAACAGGTTGTGGGCGTCGACGATCGCCATCGGATCACCCCGTCCCGCCACCGTCAGATAGCCCGCCGCGTCCAGGCTCCCCTGGTCGCCGGTGTCCAGCCAGCCCTCCCGCAGTACCCGGGCGGTCAGCTCGGGGTCGCGCCAGTAGCCCCGCATCACGGTCGGCGTGCGGACCCAGATCCGCCCGGTGCCGCCGGCCGGCAGCGGACGGCCGTCCCCGTCGAGGATCCGCACCGCGCTGTCCGGGAACGGCCGCCCGGCCGTGGCCAGCAGCCGGGGGTCGAGGTGCTCGTCCGGGGTCAGCCGGGTGACCGGGCCGCACTCCGTCAGGCCGTACGTCTGGTGCAGCACCCGGCCCAGCCGGCGGGTCGCCTCGGCCAGCCGCTCGGGCGCGGCCGGGCAGCCGGTGTAAGTGACCAGGCGCAGGCTGGCGGTGTCGGCCCGGGCCAGCGCCGGATGGTCGAGCAGCCGGTACAGCAGGTGCGGCGGCAGGTAGACCCGGGAGACCCGGTACCGTTCGACCGCAGCCAGGACCTCCTCCGCCGCGAAGCCGTCCTGCAGCACCACCGAGCCGCCCGCCGCCAGCGCCAGATCGGCCGTCGCGCCGCCGCCGTGGCAGAGCGCCGTGCAGAGCAGGAACACCGATCCGGCGGTCAGCCCCGGGCGCGGCGGCCGGGCGAACCGGCGCGGCACGCCCTTCGGCCGCCCGGTCGAACCGCCGGTGAAGCGGATCGCCATCACGTCGTCCGGCCGGTACCGGGGCCTGACCGGCCCGGGCGGCAGCGGATCGGCCAGCGCCAGCAGGTCCGTCCCGGCGCGGACCGTGCCGGGACGGGCCGGGCCGAGCGACAGCAGTGGCACGGCCGCCGGCAGGGCCGCGGCGATGCGCTCCGCCGCCGCGCCGAACCGCTCCGGATCGACGACGAACGCGTCCGTCCCCGCCGAGCGGGCCATCGCGATCTGGTCCGCGACCGGACGGTCGGTGTAGAGCATCGCCACCCGGCAGCCGATCAGATTGGCCGCCAGCCGCACCAGGACGGTCTCCGGCCGGTTCCCGGCCAGCACGGTGACGCCGTCGCCGCGCCCCAGGCCGCGGGAGAGCAGCGCCCGGGCCAGCCGGTGCACCCCCGCCAGGCACTCGGCGGCCGTCAGCTCCCGGGACCCGTGGCGCAGCGCCACCCGCCCCGGATCGCGCGCCAGCCCCGCCATCACCAGCCCGGTGTACGTCGCCGTCACGCCCAGCCCTCCGCCCACCGCGCCCCGGCCAGACCGGAACTGACGCATCATCACGAACCGGCGACCACCCTAGGGCGCCAGGGCCGGCCGGCGGTATCGGACGGCCCCGTTCGGGTGAGGCCGCACCGCGCGGGCTCATGCCTCGCAGGGTCCGGTGGCGGGTCAGGTCCTGCGCGAGATGACCATGAGGTACTCGCAGGGGGCGTCCGTCCGGTTGGCGAAGCCGTGGTCCGCGTCGGCCTGGAAGAACAGGGAGTCACCGGGGTTCAGGATCTCGCTGATCCCGCCGATTGCGACGGTGAGGGTGCCCGTCAGCACCACGAGCTGCTTCTCCGTGCCCGGCGGATACGCGGGCAGCAGCCCGGTGGAGACCCGGGCGGGGAGGTGGTGGGCGACCACCTCGGACCGCCCCGCCCCCGGGGCCGCCGAGACGATGTGCCGCTCGAATCCGGTCTCCGGGTCGCGGAAGACGGGGCGGTCGTCCCTGCGCAGGACGACGGCCGTGCCGGACGCGGCGCCGGCCGGCGCGCCGACCAGGTCCGAGAGCGACACCCCGAGCGCGTGGGAGATCCGGGACGCGACACCGATCGTCGGGCTCTTCTCGCCGCGCTCGACCTTGGACAGCATCGCCCGGCTGACCGACGACCGGGTGGACAGCCGTTCCAGGGTAAGGCCCGCCTCCTCGCGGCATCGCCGTACATTGCGGCCGAACGCGCCGGCCGGGTCGTCGCCGTGCCGCGGTCCGGCCGCGTCCGTGTCCTGCTCGACCACCGTGCTCCTCGATCGACGGGTGTTCCGCTGTGCCCACAGTGTAGGTTCTCTCCTAAGGAAGATCAGATCTTCTATCGGAGACGCGCCCTCGGCGCGCCCGACACGACGGGAGGGGTTCCATGCGTGTGCTCTCGAACGGCCGGCTCCACACCACCTTCGAGTTCGGCGACCTGCGGGTGGTCTCGCTGCGGGACGGCTACATCGACATGCCGCCGACACGGCTCCGCGGCGAGGACGGGTGCGCCCTCGGCGAACTGCCGGCCGCCGTCCCGCTGGCCGACGGCAACCTGCGGCTGTCGGTCAACGCCTTCTACGTCACCGACGGCACCCGGTCGGTCCTCATCGACACCGGCGCGTCCGACAACTGGCACGAGCCCACCATGGGACTCGTCTACGACGCGCTCGACGAAGCGGGGATCGACCGCGCGCGGATCACCGATGTGGCCATCACCCACCGGCACGAGGACCATGTGAGCGGCCTGATCGCGCCGGACGGCTCGGAGGCGTTCGGCGGGCTCGAACGGGTCTGGACCGGCGCGGGCGACACCTCGGTGTTCACCGGGCGGCTCGCGCCGATCCGCGACCGGGTCGTCCCCGTGGCGGAACGGGTCGCGATCAACGACTGGACCACCGCGATCCCGACCCCGGGCCACACGCCCGGTCACACCGTCTACCAGGTCGACAGCGGCGCCGGCCGGCTCCTCGTCTGGGGCGACACCGTCCACGTCCCCACGCTCCAGTTCGACCGGCCGAAGGTGGCCTGGGAGTTCGACGGCGACCAGTCCCAGGCCCGTGCCGCGCGGGCGTCCCTCCTCGAACAGCTCGCCGGGCCGCACCACTTCGTGGCCGGCGCCCACCTCGACTCACCCGGCGTCGCCCGGGTGACCCGCTCCGGTGACGGCTACGCGCTGGAGTACCTCGCCCCACCGATCGGCTGACCGGCCCCGCCGGCCGGCTCGAACCCCCGTCCGCCCCGCCGGCCACCGCCCGCCGGGGGAACCGGGCGCGGCCCGGGCACGTGGATTGTTATCGTTCCGGGTCGGACACGGACGGGATGAGAGAGCAGCATGGACGGGACGGCCGTCGCGGACGGGTCGGGGGCGGCGGGCCCGCCGGGCGCGGGCCGGTCGGCGGGGGAGGGGATGGAACCGCGGGGCCTGGTGGACCTGCGCGGCGTGGGCGGCGCACCGTTCGCCGTCCACTACCCGGGCGACGCGGTCGTGGTGGTCTCCGGACTGCCCGGCAGCGGCAAGAGCACCCTGCTGCACCGCTGGTCCGCGCGCGCCCCGCACGTCGCCACCGTCGACCCGCGCGCGGTGCACGAGGCCTGCGCCGCCGTCATGCCGGACCGCCTGCCGTACGCCGTCTACCGGCCCTGGGCCCGGCTGGAGCACTTCCGCCTGCTGCGCCGCTCGGTGCGCCGGGGCGGACCGCTGCTGGTGCACGACTGCGGCAGCCGGGCGTGGATGCGCCGCTGGCTCGCCCGCGAGGCCGCCGCCCGGGGGCGGGAGCTGCACCTGGTGCTGCTCGACG
>NZ_BAAAKJ010000344.1:13881-14984 GCF_039527695.1 Kitasatospora putterlickiae | reverse complement strand
CCGGCCAGCGGGCGCGCGGCCGCCGGGTGTCGCGGCGGGCCTTCTCCCGGCACCGGCGGGGCCTCGGCCGTCTGCTCGGCACGCTCACCGCGCACACCCGCGGCGCGGCGGCGACGCCCGTCCCGGAGGCGGTCTCGGTCCTGCTGCTGGACGGCGCCTCCCGCGCTCGGGCGGCGGAGGCGCGCTTCGGCGGGTGGCCGGCGGTTCGCCGGCGGCGGTGCGAGCGGTGATCGGTGCGAGCGGTGATCGGTTGACGCGGGTGCGGGTCGGCCGGGGAAACTGTGCCAGGAGATGATCCCGTCGATCCGTCAGCCACCAGGGAGTGCCCCCATGCCCGGCCGCACCACCGTCACCGACAACCTCTGGTTCCGCCGTTACCACCCCTTCGACGCGGCGCCCGCCCGGGTCGTGATGTTCCCGCACGCGGGCGGCTCGGCCGCGTACTTCCGGGACTGGTCGGCCGCGCTGTCGCCGCACGCCGACGTGCTCGCCGTCCAGTACCCCGGTCGGCTGGACCGGATCGACGAGGCGGCGGTCGACTCGCTGCCCGAGCTCGCCGAGCGCGTCTACGCGGAGCTCCGGCCGTGGGCCGACCGGCCGCTCGTCCTGTTCGGGCACAGCATGGGCGCGGCGGTCGCCTTCGAGGTGGCGCGCCGCTTCGAGCGCGACGGGGTGAGCGGGCCGGTGCGGCTGTGCGTCTCGGGCAGCCGGGCGCCGTCCGAGCCGCGCGACTCCACGGTGCACCTGCTGCCGGACGACGGGCTGCTCGCCGAGCTGGGCCGGCTCGGCGGAACCGACGCGCGGCTGCTGGCCGATCCGGAGCTGCGGGCGCTGATCCTGCCGTCGCTGCGCGGCGACTACACGGCCATCGAGACGTACGTCGCCGGGCGGGAGGAGGGCGTCACGGTGCCGGTCACCGCGCTGACCGGGGACGCCGACCCGCGGGTGACGGTCGAGCAGGCGCGTGACTGGGCCCTGCACACCACCGCCGCCTTCGACCTCCACGTCTTCCCGGGCGGCCACTTCTACCTGGCCCACGAGCGCGACGCGGTCCTGGAGGTCGTGACCTCCCACCTGCGCGCCTGACGGCACCGGACCCCGGC
>NZ_BAAAKJ010000344.1:2637-13863 GCF_039527695.1 Kitasatospora putterlickiae | reverse complement strand
GACACGCCTCAGCCCACGTCCTCCGTCGCGCCCGCGGCCTCGGGCCCGCACGCGGGCCAGGACAGGCCGGGGTCCATGGCCTGCAGCACCTGGAGGCAGATCCGGCGCAGCTGGTCGAGCTGCTCCGGATCGAGGGGGTCGACGACCAGCGACCGCACCTGCTCCACGTGTCCGGGGGCGCTGCTCGCGAGTTTCCGGAAGCCCTCCTCGGTGAGGACGGCGTTGGTGGCGCGGCCGTCGCCCGGGCAGCGCTCGCGGCGCACGTAGCCCTGCGCCTCAAGCCGTTTGACCACGTGCGACAGGCGCGAGAGCGAGCCGTTGGCGAGGACGGCGAGATCGCTCATCCGCAGCGTGCGCTCCGGGGCGTCGGAGAGTCCGGCCAGGACGAGGTATTCGAACTGGTTCAGGCCGGCATCGGCCCGCAGCTGGGCGTCCAGCGCGGCGGGCAGCTTGATGATCATCGCACTGAACGCCTTCCAGGCCTCCAGTTCGGGCGCGGTGAGCCAGCGCGGTTCGTCCCTGTCCATGGCGACCACTCTAGTAACCCGATCATTCACTTGACGCTTCAAGCAATGGCGGCGTACTTTGCTTGAAGCTTCAATTCAATTTTCGGAGTGACATGAACGTCTTTCTCTGGGTCCTCGCGGGCCTCCTCGCCGCCCTGTTCGTCGCGGCCGGTACGCCCAAGCTGCTCCAGCCCAAGGAGAAGGTCATCGAGGCCACCGGGACCTGGGCGGTGAACTACCCGCCGGCCGCGATCAAGGCGATCGGCCTGCTGGAGATCCTGGGCGGCATCGGCCTGGTCCTGCCGGCCGTCGTCGACATCGCGCCCGGCCTGGTGCCGGTCGCGGCGACCGGGCTCGCGCTGATCATGGCCGGCGCCGCCTTCGTGCACGGCCGGCGCGGCGAGGCCAAGAGCGTCGTGGTCAACGTGCTCCTGCTGGTCCTCGCGGCGGTCGTGGCCTGGGGGCGGTTCGGGCCGTACGCCTTCTGACGGCGGGTCGGCGAGTGCCGGGGTGGCAAAGGTTGGCACGTTTGTGACAACCGGTCGTGCGCAAGGCCTTCCCCAGGCGCTCGCCGTTCTGGCATGTTGCGTTCAATCCCCGTGTGATCCCCTCAAGCACGGGCCGATCGGAGGACGCACGTGTCACGTTTGATGTCCCGTCTGATATCCCGGCGAGTCGGCCGCCCCACCGCCGCACTCGCCCTCCTCGCCACCGCCGCCCTGGCCGCTCCCGCGACCCTGGCCACCGCCGCGCCCGCCTCACCCGCCGCGCCCGCCTCACCCGCCGCCCCGGCCGCCGCCGGCTGGGCCGCCGGGACCCGCGCCTACCTGGTGATCAGCGCCCCCGCCGACGTCGCCGCCGCCAAGGCCGCGGTGACCGCCAACGGCGGCACCGTCTTCGCGAGCTACGACGCGATCGGCGTCCTCGTCGCCCACGCGACGTCCGGCACCTTCGCCGCCGCGGTGCGCGCCGTGCCCGGCGTCCAGCAGGTCGGCGCCACCCGCACCTCGGACGTCCCGGCCGACGCCTACAACCCGGCGCTTCCGGCCAACCCGGCCCAGTCGTCCACCACCCTCACCGAGACCAACCGCTGGGACATGACCCAGATCAAGGCCGACCAGGCCTGGGCCGTCTCCACCGGCTCGCCCACCGTCAAGGTCGGCGTGCTGGACACCGGCGTCGACGACCAGCACCAGGACCTCGCGCCCAACTTCGACGCCGCCGACTCGGTCTCCTGCGCCTACGGCAGGCCCGACACCCGCGCCGGCGCCTGGCGCGACGTCGACACCCACGGCACCCACGTCGCCGGCACCGTCGCCGCCGCGAAGAACGGCAAGGGCGTCATCGGCGTGGCCCCCGGCGTCCGGATCGCCTCGGTCCGGATCGCCGAGCCGAGCAGCACGCTGTTCTTCGCCGAGAACACCGTCTGCGGCTTCGTCTGGGCCGGCGACCACGGCTTCAAGGTGACCAACAACAGCTACTACACCGACCCCTGGCAGTTCAACTGCCCGGACGACCTGGACCAGGCGGCCATCATCGAGGGCGTCCGGCGCGCCCAGGAGTACGCCGAGGGCAAGGGCTCGCTGCAGGTCGCCGCGGCCGGCAACGCCAACTACGACCTCGCCAACAAGACCACCGACAGCGACAGCCCCAACGACTCGACCAAGGTCACCCGGACCATCACCAACGCCTGCCTGGACATCCCGACCGAGCTGCCCGGCGTGGTGACCGTCTCCGCGATGGCCAGCGGCACCGCCAAGGCCTCCTACTCCAACTACGGCCGGGGCGTCATCGACGTCGCCGCGCCCGGCGGGGACGGCGCCACCGGGGTCTACTCCACGCTGCCCGGTGGCCGCTACGGCACCAAGAGCGGCACCTCGATGGCCTCCCCGCACGTGACCGGCGTCGCGGCGCTGCTCGCGAGCGCCAACCCCTCGCTCACCCCGGCCGACCTGCGCGCCAGGCTCGCCACCCAGGCCAACGACGTGCCCTGCCCCGCGTCCGACGGCCGCTGCACCGGCACCACCGCCGTCAACGCCTTCTACGGCGAGGGCCAGGTCGACGCGCTCAAGGCCGTCGGCGCCACCCCACCGACCGGCAGGTACTTCGAGACCCTGACCGACGTCGCGATCACCGACAACGCCACGGTGGAGAGCCCGCTCACCGTCACCGGCGTCGGCGGCAACGCCCCCGCCACCCTCAAGGTCGGCGTCGACGTCAAGCACACCTACCGCGGCGACCTGGTCCTCTCCCTGGTCGCCCCGAACGGCACGGTCCTCCCGCTGGAGGACTTCCCGAACGGCGACAGCGCCGACAACGTCGCCAAGACCTACCTGGTGAACGCCGCCGCGAGCCCGGCCGACGGCACCTGGAGGCTGCGGGTCAAGGACGGCGCCTCCGGCGACGTCGGCACGGTCGACGCCTGGAACCTCACCTTCTGAGGCCGCCGGACCCACGGACGGCCACCCCGTTCGGCGGTGGGGCGGTCCGCCGCCCGTCCCACCGCCTAACCCGCCGCGGGCCGGTGGGCGACCGGCTCCCGGCTCCGCACGTCGCTCAGTCCCGGGGCGGCCCGGGCGCCAGCGGGCCGGTGAGGTGCTCGAACCCGTAGTCGCCCGAGTCGTCCGAGGTGACGTTCGCGGTGATCGAACCGGTCGCCCCCGACACCAGGCCGAGCAGCAGGAAGGCCACCAGCAGGGCGCGGCCCGCGCCGCTGAGGACCAGCGGGCGGGTCGCCGACACCGGCCCGCCCGGCTCGGAGCCGGGCTCGTCGCCGAACAGCCGCTTCGGGTAGGCCGAGGTCAGCATCAGCAGGTAGGCCATGTACCGCATGCGGTAGCGCAGGACCGCCGCCGTCGCCTCGAACAGCGGCAGCGGCATCCGGCCGAGGATCAGCACCACCAGCCAGCTGATCCAGCCGACCACCCACCAGCCGGCGAAGAGCAGTCCCTGGACGACGGCCGCCGGGATGACCAGGATCAGCCGGAAGAGCACCGCGAGGCGGTTGAGGCCGCCCGGCCGCAGCCCGACCTGGACCGGGTAGTCGGGAGTGCGGAAGGCGAACGGCGGATAGCGGTCGTGGGTGAGCAGGAGGTAGCTGCTCACCCTGGTCTCGTAGGGCAGGTACGCCGAGAGGTAGTCGGCGGCGAAGCCGGGCAGCCGGCCCAGGACCAGCGCGCCGAACCAGCCGATGACCGTGACGAAGAAGGCCACCACCGACAGCACCCAGGTCACGATGAACTGCGGGATCAGCAGCAGGATCCGGACCAGCACGGTCAGCCGGTTCTGCGGTCCGGGGGCGGGCAGGTCGAGCGTGGGCAGCCACTCACCCGGATGGGGGGTGGCCGTGGGGGGAGCCTGCCACATCGGGGGCCTCCAGGTCTCGGCACCGGGCGGACGGCGCGACGAAGCCGCGCGTGCTTCCGAAGATCGCAGCCCCGCTCCGGTACCCGCGCGCTGCGCTACTGCATTCGGAGCACCCCGCGCGGTCCGCTCCGGTCATTTCGGCATCCGATCCGACAAGCGTTTGGCCGTCGGTCGACGGCGTGGCGGACAGCCGGCGGGCAGGTTCGAACGATTCCGGTCAGCACCCCCTCGGGGGCGGCCGGGGAGGCAGCATCGCTCCGAGGACGACCGGGTCCCCGCCCGATCGCCTGTCATGTTCGGGGCGCACTCACCAAGGGGGTGCCGGATTGCCGGCGATCGACGACCACGACCACCTGTCCGATCCGGTCGGCGGGGACGGCCCGCCCGGCCCCGCGGACCCCGCGGACCTCACGGCCCCCGCTGACCCGACGGGCCCGGTGGACCTCGCCGACTTCGGCGCCTTCCTGCGGGTCTCCGCCGAGCTCACCGGCTTCGACGAGACCGAGCTGCGCGACACCGGCATGGCGGACGAGCACCACCGCACCCTCCTCGCCCACCGCGTCCGCGACGAACACGCCCTGCTCCACCTCTGGTACGTCGGCGCCTGGCCGGACGAACCGCCCTCCTCGCCCCGCGCCCACGACCGAGGCCTGATGTGGCGCACCTTCCACGGCGCCGCCCCCGGCAGCACCGCACCGGGACACGGCAGCTGGGCCGAGGCCCCGGGCACCGGAGGCGACCGATGAGCCGCCCGCCGGAGCACCGGCCCACGGACGGCGACCACCCCTGGGACGTGATCGTGGTCGGCGCGGGCTTCGCCGGCACACTGGTCGCCCACCGCCTCGGCGCCCACGGCCACCGCGTCCTCGTCCTGGAGGCCGGCCACGCCGTCCCCGGCGCCGCCACGACCACCACCGCCCACCGGGCCGCCGGAGGCGGCACCCCCACCTCGCCCTACCCGCGCAGCGCCGACGCCCCCTCCCCGGACGTCGACGACCTGACCGGCCTGCCCGGCGGCGGGTTCACCGCCACCGGCCACCTCGTCCAGCACGGTCCGCTGCCCTACGCCAGCGGCTACCTGCGCGCCAACGGCGGCACCGGACTGCTCTGGACCGGCCTCACCCCGCGCATGCACCCCGAGGACTTCCGCACCGCCGACCTCGGCCACGGCCGCAACTGGCCGATCGGCTACCACGACGTCGAACCGTACTACCGCCAGGCCGAACGGGAACTCGGCGTCGCGGCCGACGCCGCCCAGCAGCGCCACGACGTCGGCCTGCCCATCCCCGACGACTACGCCTTCCCGATGCGCGCCGTCCCGGCCAGCCACCTCGACCGGACCGTCGCCCGCGCCCTCGACGGCCGTACCGTCCGCGACCCGGCCGCCGACGAGGACGCCCACCTCGCCGTCAGCACCACTCCGCACGCCCGCAACGCACCGCCCACCTCCGGCGCCCCCGCCCCGGCGGACCAGGCCGGCCCGCTCTGCCAGGGCGCCGCCGCCTGCGTCCCGGTCTGCCCCACCGGCGCCAAGTACACCCCGCTGCGCACCCAGGCCCGCTGGGCACCCGGCGTACGGCTGCGCACCGGCGCCGTGGTGAGCCGGGTCCTCGTCGACGGCACCGGCCGCGCCACCGGCGTCGAGTACCACGCCGGCGGCACCGTCCACCGGGTCCGCGCCGACCAGGTGGTGCTCGCCGCCCACGCCATCGAGAACGCCCGGCTGCTGCTCCTCTCCGGCCTCGCCAACCGCAGCGACCAGGTCGGCCGCAACCTGATGGACCACCCGGCGCTGCTCACCTGGGGCCTGCTGCCACAGCCCACCGGCCCCTACCGGGGGCCCGGCTCCACCAGCGGCCTGGAGGCCTTCCGGTTCGGCCCCGCCCGCGCCCGCCGGGCCCCCTTCCGGATCGAGATCGGCAACTGGGGGTGGTCCTGGGCCGGCCGGCCGCCCGCGGTGGAGACGGCGGAGCTGCTGCGCGCCGGACCGCGCGGCAAGGACCTCCGCGAACGCCTCGGCGACCGGCTCGGCCGCCAGTTCTCGCTCCAGTTCGAACTGGAGCAGCCCGCCGACCCCGCCAACCGGGTCACCCTCGACCACACCCGCCGCGACCCGCTCGGACTGCCGCGCCCCGCCCTCCACTACGACCTCTCCGCCTACGTCCGGCACGGCATGGCCTCCGCCCGGGCCGTCTCCGACCAACTGTTCGCCCTGCTGGGCGCCGAGGACCACACCCGCTACGAGGCCGGCCCCGGCTGGCCCGGGCGCCTCGAACACCAGGGCGTCGCCTACGGCTACCGGGGCGCCGGCCACGCCGGCGGCACCCATGTGATGGGCGACTCGCCGGGCGGCTCGGTGGTCGACCAGTGGCAGCGCTGCTGGGACCATCCCAACCTCTATGCCGTCGGCTGCGGCTCGATGCCCTCGCTCGGCACCTCCAACCCCTCGCTCACCATGGCGGCGCTCGCCCTGCGCAGCGCCGACCGCGTCCACCACGAGCTGACGGCGCTGCGCCGGCCGGCCGCCCTCGCGCCCGCCGCCCCGTCCGCCGTCCCGCTCGCGTCCCCGCCTTTCCCGCCGTCCTCGATCCCGACTCCTGCCCCTACCCCTGCCCCTACCCCGACCCCGTCCAGGGAGCCCTGATGACCGGTCTGCCGCTGCCGCCCGTGCCCGAGCCGTATTACCTGCCCTTCCACTACGGCGCGCTGCACAACATCGGCGTGGACTTCCTGGTCGACCCCGGACCGGTGCGGGCGCTGCTCGCCGACCGCCATCCCGGGCTGGCCGCCGCCGACTTCGGCGGCCGGGCCTGCGTCTCGCTCAACTACCAGCTCTACTTCGCCCAGTACCCGACCGGCGGCGGCATCACCGAGGAGGTGGAGATCAACGTCATCGCCCACCCGACATCCGCCGCCGACCGGCTCCCGGCGGTCGACTACGGGCAGTACGCCCGGGGCCACGACCAGACCAGGCTGCTCGGCATCGCCCGCCTCCACGTGCTCTGCGACAACCCGCTCGCCATCGACGCGGGCACCCGCCTCTACGCCGAGCCCAAGCACCCGGGATGGTTCACCGCCGTCCTGCCCTCGCTCAACGCGGCCGCCGTGCACGACCGCTGGTCCTTCGTCTGCCACCGCGCCGGCCTCGGGCCGGACGGCCTGCGGCGCTACGAGGAGGAGCTCTTCGCCGTCGAGGCGGACCTCGCCGGCCTGGACGGCGAGCCGGTGGTCAACACCCCGGTCACCGGCTACGGCACCGATCCCGACGGGCGGCTGCTCGCCGGTCCGCTGACCGTCCACCAGCCCTACCGCTTCCACCCGCTCGACACCCGCACCGCCGCCCGGATCCGGCTCACGCTCGGACGGCCGCGGCCGGGGCCGGGAGCGGACCCGGGGGCGGCGTCGGGGGCGGGGGACCACGGCCGGGAGGCCGCGGCCGACCTCGCCCGGCTGATCGGCGGCGCGCCCGCCGCCGGGGTGTGGACCTACCAGTCCGCCCCGGTCGCCGCCCACCACCGCCCGTACTACGTCCGCTGACCCGGGGGACGGCCCGCTGTCGCGTCAACTCCCCGGTGAGCCGGTGAACTTCACTCCATCAGGTGAAGCGGGCGGCGGTGGTTCGTCCGCCCCGCCCCCGCTCGCCGATAGTGGGAGACCGATCGGGCACCGAGCGTCCCGACGTACGGAGAGAAGGAGCGACACATGCGGACCGAGGCCACCCAGCGGATCGAGCTCGTCTTCGGGCTGTTCGACGCCAATGGCAACGGCGTGATCGACATCGGCGACTTCGACCTGATGTCCAAGCGCGTGGTCGAGGCGGCGTTCGATGCGGATGAATCGGCCAAGGACGCCATCCGCGCGGCCTTCCGGCGCTACTGGGTCACCCTGGAGACGGAACTGGACACCAACGGCGACGGCGTGGTCACCCGGGAGGAGTTCCGCGGTTTCGTGCTGTCGCCCGAGCGCTTCGGCCCGACGATCGGGCAGTTCGCCGACGCGCTGGCCGCACTGGGCGACCCGGACGGCGACGGGCTGGTCGAACGCCCCCTGTTCACCGCGCTGATGACCGCGATCGGCTTCGGGCGCACCAATATCGACGCCCTCTTCGACGCCTTCGAGCCGACCGCCGACGACCGCGTCCCGGTCGCCACCTGGGCGGAGGGCATCCGCGACTACTACGCGCCGGACAAGGCCGGCATCCCGGGAGACCACCTGGTGGGCAACCCGGCCACCTGATCCGTCCGGCCGCGGCACCCCGCCCGTACCGGACCAGTCGACGACCAGCCGAGGAGCAGTGTGAAACCAGCAGTCGGACTCGCCGTGGGCCGTGGGACGGGCGCGGAGCTCGCGGCCGTCTTCGAACGGACCCTGCACCGGATCTCGGCCCTGCACGGGGTGGGGGTCGAGATCGTGAAGTCCCCGCGGACCTACCACTCGTACGTCTCGCTCCGGGAGGAGGTGGGCGACCTCGGAGGGATCCGGGCGCTGACCGAGGAGGACGCCCGCCACTACGAGCGGTTCTGCCGCGAACGGGCGCGGCTCGGCACGACGGCCGTCTTCCGCACGGCCGTCAACGCCCAGTCGCTCTACCTGGTCCGCCAGCGCCTGCAGGCCGTCAAGGTCGAGCCGATCGCGGCCGGGGACGAATCGCTGCTGCTGGTCCGTGACGAGGCCCAGGGCTTCTACACCGGGGAGAACCGGCACACCCCCGGCGTGGTGACCCGCACCATGGAGTTCAGCCGGGAGACCACCGGCAAGGTGCTCGACTTCGCCGTCCGGCGCGCCTGGCGGCAGTGGCCCGACGGCGGTCCCGCCCGGGTGGTGATGGCCTACAAGTTCCACCTGCTCGACGGCGCCCTGGACGACTGGGTGGGCGAACTCGGGCGGGGGCTCGGCGTGGAGGTGCGGCTGTTCCAGCCCGACACCGTCAACCGCAACCTGATCACGCACGGCCTCGGCGACCGCACGGTCATCGTGGCCGGCAACGAGTGGGCGGACATCATGCACGTCGTGCTGCTCGACCGGTTCGGCGGCCGGCGGCAGGAGAACCGCTGCACCGAGAACGTCCACCTCCACCCGGAGCTGGGGGAGTTGGTGGAGTACCAGACCGTGCACGGCTCCGCCGACGACCTCGCGGGCAAGGACACCGTCAATCCCGTCGCCACCCTGCGCGCCGCCGCGGCGATCGCCGAGCGGCACGCGGGCTGTCCGGGCGCGGTGGGCGCCGTCGAGGCCGCGCTGGCCGCCGCCGAGCAGCGGGGCGTGCGGACCCCCGACCTCGGCGGACGGCACTCCACCACCGCCGTGGTCGACGCGGTGCTCGAAGCCCTGACGGCGCGGGCGTCCGCCGGTCCGCTGCCGATCGGCGGCCCGCGTGCCGCCGGTGGTCCGCGTCCTGTCGCCGTTCTCCCGGACCGCCCGTGAGCGCCGGTGCGGACCGGACGGCGCTGGTCGTGGTCGACCTGCAGAACGACTTCTGCGCCGGCCCCGTCGCCGCCGCCCGCTACCCCGGGGACCCGGAGCGGCTCACCGTCGTGGCGGCCAACGCCGCCCGGGCCGTCGAGACGGCGCGGGCGCACGGCACCGAGGTGCTCTTCGTCCGCTTCCTCGGCGACCCCGAGCACCAGGGTGCCGCCTGGCGCCACCGGGACACCGCGCTCGGCAAGCGCCCCAAGTGCCTCGACGGAACCTGGGGCGCCGAGTTCCACCGCGTGGCGCCGGAGCCCGGCGAGGCGGTGTTCACCAAGTACGCCTGCTTCGACGCCTTCCTCGGCGAGGGCTTCGGCCCCCACCTGACCGGGCGAGGGATCGGGCACCTGGCGTTCGCGGGCGTGTTCACCGACGTCTGCGTGGACAGCACCGCGCGCACCGCCTTCCAGAAGGGCCTCCACGTGACGGTGCTCCGGGACTGCACCGCCGCCCTGCACTACCCGGACGAGCAGGTCCTGGGCTTCATGGGCCGCGTCTACGGCGCCCGCGTCACCACCCACGACCAACCGGCCGTCTGGACACGGCTTCCCGAGCAACTGGAGGGCCCATGACCCCCGCCACGGCCGCCCGCGCCGGCACCTGTTCCACCACGGGTGCCACCACCGGCGCCCTGACCGGCGCCGCGACCGGTGTCACCGCCGGGGTGGCCACCGCCGCCGCCTCCGGCGTCGACGAGGGCGTCGGACTGACCGCCCTGCTGGTCGCCGCCGCCCGGGCGATCGAGAGCCGTCGCCCGGACGCCCTGGCCCGCGACCCGCTCGCCGAGCACTTCGTCCGGGCCGCCCGCGCGTCCGCGCACTGGCCGGTCCACCCCCGGGACGTCCCGCCGGGCGCGGACGGCGGGGACGACCCGCTGTGGGGGCGGCTCGGCGGCTACTTCGCGCTGCGGACCAGGGCCCTGGACGACCACCTGCTGCGGGCCGCCCAACTCGGCGCCCGCCAGGTGGTGCTGCTCGGGGCCGGGCTGGACGCGCGGGCCCACCGGCTGGACTGGCCGCCCGGCACGACCGTCTTCGAGCTCGACCGGGCCCGGGTGCTCGGGTTCAAGCAGCAGGTCCTGGACCGGGTCGGCGCGCGGCCGACGGCCCGCCGGGTGCCGGTCGCCTGCGACCTGCGCCTCGACTGGGCCGGCGCGCTGACCGCCGCCGGCTTCCGCCCGGGGGAGCCGACCGCCTGGCTCGCCGAGGGGCTGTTGCTCTACCTGCCCGCCGCCGCGGAGCGGCGCCTGATCGCCACCGTGGACCGGCTGAGCGCGGCCGGGAGCAGCCTGGCCTACGAGGTGAAGCTCGGCATGGAGCACGCCGCGGTGCGCCGCAACCCCGTCTACCTGGCGGCCCGCGATCGGCTCGGCATCGACCTGCTGGTCCTGTTCGACGACGAGCCCCGGCCCGACACCGCCGCCGACCTGGCGGACCGGGGCTGGGCCACCGTCACCCACACCCCGTTCGAGTTCACCCGTCATTACGGGCGCGGCCCGCGTCCCGAACCCGATGACGCGCTCGCCGCCAACCGCTGGAGCTTCGCCACGCGCGGGCCGCTGCCCGGACCCCGCCGCCCGGATCCGGGGCTGGAGACCAGGCCGGAGACCGGACCGGAGCCGGGGGCGGGGGCGGGGCGGGGCTGACCGGGGGTCACCAGGTCCGTGCCGCCGCCAGCAGCCGTTCGCGGACGAGCGCGACGTGCGGGTTGGCGGACGGGCCCGGGCGCCGCACCAGGTAGGCCGTGTTGATCGGCGGGTCCTCCGGCCGGTGGAGCAGCCGCAGGGCACCGGAGGCCAGCTCGGCCCGGCAGAGGTAGCCGGGCAGCACGGTCCAGCCCGCCCCGGCCGTCACGGCGGCGAGCACGCCCCGCAGGTCCGGGACGG
>NZ_BAAAKJ010000344.1:749-2616 GCF_039527695.1 Kitasatospora putterlickiae | reverse complement strand
TGACGGCGGCCCGGACCTGGAGGCGGCGCTCGAACACGTGGCGCCAGTAGCGGCGGGCGATGGGCAGGTCCTCGGCGTAGGCGACCAGCGGCGCCCGTTCCAGGGCGTCCGGCAGCGCTTCCCCGGCCGGTTGCTCGGCCCAGGCCGGGGAAGCGACCAGGACGAACTCCTCGTCGGAGAGCGGCTCAGCGTCCAGGGAGCGGCCGCGCGGGCGCCGGGTGGCGACCACGAGGTCGTGGCGGCCGGCGCGCAGCTCCGTCAGCAGCGGATCGGTCAGCCCGGTGGCCACCCGCAGCCGGACGCCCTGGGCGGTGAGCGGCGCCAGCGCGCCGAGCAGGACGGTGCACAGGAACTCGGCCGGCCCCGCCAGGTGCACGGGCTCGGGCACGCGCTCGGGCCCCGTGCCCGCCACCTCGGCCAGCCGGTCGAGGGGTTCCGCCAGCCGGGCAGCGAGGTCGTCCGCGTGGGCGAGCGGGACCACGCCCCGGGGGCGCCGCTCGAACAGCTCCCGGCCCAGCCGTTTCTCCAGGGAGCGGATCTGCGCGGTGACGGTCGGCTGGGAGAGCCGGAGCCGGCGCGCGGCCGCGGTGAAGGATCCCGTCCGGTGGACCGCCAGGAAGGTGCGCAGCTGGTTCAGGTCCAGCGGGCCCCCGGGTGGTCCCTCCGGCAGCCCCTCGGGCGGCCCCGACCCATGGGAATTCCTATCGCTCATGCGCGCCAATCCTAGGCGCTCGACCGGGGCGCGGTGCGCTGAAGCCTGTTCACCGGCCGATGTCAGGTATCGGTTTTCCGATTGGTGCGGGCCGTCGGACGGGCCTACCGTCGAGGGGACGACGAGCCGACAGCCGACACCCCGGAGACCACCCCCATGTCGAAGAAGATCCTTTTCGTGATGACCGGCGCCGACCACTGGACGCTCGCCGACGGCACCCGGCACCCGACCGGCTTCTGGGCCGAGGAGGCCGCCGCGCCGTACGAGGCCTTCAAGGCCGCCGGCCACACCGTGACCGTGGCCACCCCGGGCGGCGTGGTGCCGACCGTCGACACCGCCAGCCTCGCCCCCGACGTCAACGGTGGGGAGGAGGGCGCGCGGAAGGTCGTGGAGGTGCTCGCCGACGCCGAGGAGCTCAAGAGCCCGATCGCGCTGGAGGACGTGCGGCTGGACGACTACGACGCGGTCTTCTACCCCGGTGGGCACGGCCCGATGGAGGACCTGGCCGTCAACGCCGACTCCGGCCGCCTGCTGGTCCGCGCGCTGAAGTCCGGCAAGCCGCTCGGCGTCGTCTGCCACGGCCCGGCCGCGCTGCTGGCCGCGGTGGAGGAGGACGGCGGCAACGCCTTCAAGGGCTACCGCGTCGCCGCCTTCACCAACGACGAGGAGACCCAGGCCGGGCTCGCCGCCAAGGCCGCGTGGCTGCTGGAGACCCGCCTCGTCGAGGCCGGTGTCGATGTGCGGGTCGGCGAGCCCTGGGCCCCGAACGTGGTCGTCGACCGCAACCTGGTCACCGGCCAGAACCCGGCCTCCGCCGCCCCGCTCGCCGCCGAACTGCTGCGGAGGCTGGCCGCCTGACCCCCCTCTGCCGACGCCAGCCGGTGCTTCCGGCCGGCGGCCCGACGGCGACCCCGGGGCTCAGCCACCGGCAGGGGTGGGGGCCGCCGTCGTAGCCGCCCTCGTCGGCCTTGCAGACGAACCAGCCCGGGTGGCCGCGCACGACGCCGGTGCCCGGGTGTGCGGTGGAGGGCCGCGAACCCACGTTGGTGTGGGGGTCGTCGTTGCGGTAGTGGACCCGCCGGCGTCCCAGCAGCCGGTGGCGGTCGCGTCGTCCCGGGGCGGCGAACCGGCGGGCCTGGTGCGGGCCGAAGGCCG
>NZ_BAAAKJ010000344.1:0-691 GCF_039527695.1 Kitasatospora putterlickiae | reverse complement strand
CGCCCTTGGGGCGGCCGGTGGAGCCGGAGGTGTAGAGCACGTAGGCGAGCCGGCCCGGTTCGGCGTCCGCCGGGTTGCACGGAGCGCAACGCTACAGGTCCGCCGCGCATTCAGCCGGGCGGCCACCTGGGTGTCCGCCCGAAGGCACCGTGCGGAAGCGAACCGGCCACTTGTCACAAGGAATCCGCCATCGCCACGAATCGCACGCGCAATGGTCACGAACGGTTTTCGGAGTGGTGGCTTCCGGTTCGGTCGCCGTCCCTAGCGTTCCGCCCATGACACAGAGTCACCGCCCCCACCGCGCACGGCGCACGGGCCTGCTGGCCGCCGCCGTTGCCTCCGCACTGAGCCTCACCACCGTCGCGCTGACCTCCCCGAGCGCCGCCTCCGCCGAGCCCGCCGCCCCCGGCGAGGTCGCGGCCGCCGCCGCCCCTGCCGTTCCTGCGCCCGGTGAGGTCGTCGTCGACGAGCGCTTCGCCGGTCCTGCCCTGCCGGCGGGCTGGAGTGCTGTTGAGGGCGAGTGGAAGGTGGAGAACGGGCGGTTGGTCGGTACCTCCGTCAACTCCGGTCAGCAGAGCCGGATCACCTTCGGTCGTCATCTCAACGACTTCCGTATCGAGGCCACGGTTCGTTTCGAGAGTGTGCAGGACGCCGCGCGGTGGGCGGCGTTGGGTCTGGATGTTCCCGCGAG
>NZ_BAAAKJ010000343.1:2414-5358 GCF_039527695.1 Kitasatospora putterlickiae | reverse complement strand
CGCCGGCCCGGCCTCCCCCTGGAACGACCGCGCGCGCCGGCTGCGCGCCGCCCCGCGCCCGGGGGTCAACGCCTGGCGCACCTCCGGCTGGGCCGGCTAGGGCGCGTATTCGGTCGTGATCAATTTGTGCGATTCGCCCTCGCGGCGGGTCCTGATCCGGTAGACCGTGGTGCGTGACGCGAGTGCAACTGACGGATGCGGAGTGGGTGTTGATCGAGCCGTACTTGCCGATCGGCGAGTACGGCCCGTACCCGGAGCGGCTGCGGCAGCAGTTCGAGGGCGTGGTCTGGCGATTCCGGACGGGCGGGCAGTGGCGGGAGATGCCGCGGGAGTTCGGTGCGTGGTCGACCGTCTCCAACCGGTTCCGGCAGTGGAGGGATGCCGGCGTCTTCGAAGCCCTGATGGAGGGCCTGATCGCGGAAGCCGCGAAGCGCGGCGAGGTGGACCTGTCGCTGGTCAGCGTGGACTCCACGACCGTGCGGGCTCACCACGACGCCGCCGGGATGCACCTCGACTCCGGCACCGTGGCGGCCCTGGAGAAGGCGGCCGAGGAGGCGGAGAAGGCCCGGCAAAAGGGGGAGGCCCGGAGGAACAAGACGGGCGGGACGCCTCAGGTGACCCGAAACGGGAAGAACGGCGACGCATCCGGCGCCGGCGCAGGCTCCGGCTGAAGGAAGCCCTGCTCGGACGCTCCCGGGGCGGGCAGACCAGCAAGATCCACGTTGCCGGTGAGCGGAAGTGCCGCCCACTGGTGTTCATCCTGACCGAGGGCCAGGCCGCGGACAGCCCGCAGTTCATCCCCGTGCTGGAGAAGGTTCGGGTCCGCGGGCCGGCCGGCCGTCCCCGCACCCGACCGGACGCGGTCGCCGGGGACAAGGCCTACTCGTCCCGCGGCAACCGCGCCCACCTGCGTCGACGCAGGATCAAGGCCGTCATCCCGGAGAAGAAGGACCAGGCCGCCAACCGGAAGAAGAAGGGCCGCCAGGGCGGCCGGCCCGTCAGTCACGACGCCGAGCTCTACAAGGAGCGCAATACCGTCGAGCGCCTGATCAACAGGCTGAAGGCCTGGCGAGGTATCGCCACCCGGTATGACAAGACCCCGGAAAGCTACCTCGCCGGCCTCCATCTCCGCGGCGCAATGATCTGGATCAAGGACCTCACCCGAACCCAATGATCACGACCAAATACGCGCCCTAGCGGCGAGCGACGCCCGGGGCGGCCGGGGCGGTCCGGCAAGCCCGGATTGTCCCGAAAGCTGAGTACGGATACTCAGGCGCCCCGGGCCCCCGCCGGAGCACCCTGGAAGGATGCTCTGGTCAGACCCCCGCGACGAGCCCTCCCCGGAAGCCCGCCGGATGCAGAAGAGGCTGCACCGGGCCGGCCATGTGCTCGCCGTCCTCGCCCTGCTGATCGCCGTTCTCCTGATGCTCTGATGATCACGGGGCGGAGAGAGCCGCCCCGGGCCTCCCTCTACCCTGGTGGGCATGACCGACCGCCGCACCCTCGTCCTCGCCTCCGCCTCCCCCGCCCGCCTCGGGCTGCTGCGCCAGGCGGGCCTCGACCCGCGCGTGGTGGTCAGCGGCGTCGACGAGGACGCGCTCACCGCCGCCACCCCCGGCGAGCTCGCGCTCGCCCTCGCCGAGGCCAAGGCCGGGGCCGTCGCCGCCGGCCTCACCGACGGCGAGCTGGTCGTCGGCTGCGACTCCGTGCTGGAACTGGACGGCCTGGCCCTCGGCAAGCCCGCCGACGAGGCCGAGGCGCTGGCCCGCTGGGCGTCCATGCGCGGCCGGGCGGGCGTGCTGCGCACCGGCCACTGCGTGATCGACACCGCCAACGGGCGGCGGGCCTCCGCCACCGCCTCCACCACCGTGCGCTTCGGCACCCCGGACGACGCCGAGGTCGCCGCCTACGTCGCCACCGGCGAGCCGCTGCACGTGGCGGGTGCCTTCACCCTGGACGGCCGCTCGGCGCCGTTCATCGAGGGCGTCGACGGCGACCCGGGCAACGTCATCGGCCTCTCCCTGCCGCTGCTGCGCACCCTGCTCGCCGAGGTGGACGTCCGGATCACCGACCTCTGGGCCTGACCGTCGGCCGCGACCGTCGCCGGTGCGCCGAACCCCGGCGCGATTTTCGCCAACCGCCCTGTTGATAACCTCACTTGGTGCACGCTAGTGGGGCCTCCGGAGCGCATCCGGGCTCCGGGGCGACGGGGGAGGTGGCGAGCGGATGACCGACGGTCTGCTCAACGTACTGCTGGGCCTGCTGGCCAGCGCGATCAGTGCCGCACTCGGCTGGCTCGGCCAGAGCCTGCGCCGAAGACGCCGGCTGGAACGGGCCAGGTCCTTCCTCGGCCTGCCCGCCGGCAGCGAGTGCCTGATCGTGGTGAACCGCAGCATCGGCACCGGCGCCCACCCCCGGACGGTCACCCGGCGCGACGCCTACGCGCTGATGGAGCTGGCCGCCCTGGTGAAGGAGTGCGGCGCGCACGCCGACCTGGTCGCGCACGACGCCGCGCCGCGCGGCCTCGGCGCCAGGACCGAGCTCTGCTTCGGCGGCCCGGTCTCCAACGAACGGATGGCCGCCCACCTGGCCTGGGGCCTGCCCGGGGTGACGATCTCCAGCGACCCCGCCGCCCCGGACAACACCATCACCGTCGGCGGCCGGTCCTACCGCGCCGATCCGGAGGCCGGCGAGCACGTGCTGCTGGCCCGGCTGGCCACCCCCGAGGGCGGCCGCCCCGTGTTCCTGATCTCCGGACAGACCGGCACCGCCAACCACGCCGGGGTCCGCCACCTGGTGACCCACCACCGCCGGCTGGCCCGCCGCCACGGCACGGACGGCACCTTCGCGCTGCTGCTCAAGGTGGTCAACCCGGCCGCGTACGGCCCCGACGTCGTCGAGCTGATCGCCGACGTCACCGCCGAGGCGCTGGAACCCGCGACGG
>NZ_BAAAKJ010000343.1:0-2373 GCF_039527695.1 Kitasatospora putterlickiae | reverse complement strand
CTGAACTGGCGCGAGGGCGCCCGCGTCGAACTGCGCCCCGGTTACGCCCTGCTGGACGGCGACGGCGTCCCCCGCACCCGCCGCCACCGCTTGAGCCCGGCCCGCGCGGCACCGGGTGCGGCGGGGTGCGGCCGGGCCCACCGCCGCGCCACGCCGCCCGGTCACCGAGCGCGAGCGCCTGGCCACCGCCACCGCACCCGCCACCACCTGCGAGGACTCCCGCCGGGCCACCCACCACCCGTCCGGGCGCATCACCCTCCGTGTGGGATAGTTCACAACCTGGGGCTACTCGCCGGTACCGCCCAGGAATCCATAAACTCAACGAGGTTCAAGAAGGGAGCCACAGTGCGCAAGGTGCTCATCGCCAACCGCGGGGAAATCGCCGTCCGCGTCGCCCGTGCCTGCTCGGACGCCGGTATCGCCAGCGTCGCCGTCTACGCCGAGCCGGACCGGGATGCGCTGCACGTCCGCGCGGCCGACGAGGCTTACGCGCTGGGCGGCGACACCCCCGGCACCAGCTACCTGGACATCGCCAAGGTCCTCCAGGCCGCCGCCGACTCGGGCGCGGACGCCGTCCACCCCGGCTACGGCTTCCTGTCGGAGAACGCCGACTTCGCCCAGGCCGTGATCGACGCGGGTCTCACCTGGATCGGCCCGCCGCCGCAGGCCATCCGCGACCTCGGCGACAAGGTGACCGCCCGGCACGTGGCGCAGCGCGCCGGTGCCCCGCTGGTGGCCGGTACGCCGGACCCGGTCCAGGGTGCCGACGAGGTCGTCGTGTTCGCCCGCGAGCACGGCCTGCCGGTCGCCATCAAGGCGGCGTTCGGCGGCGGCGGCCGCGGCCTGAAGGTCGCCCGCACGCTGGAGGAGATCCCGGAGCTGTACGAGTCCGCGGTGCGCGAGGCGGTCGCCGCCTTCGGGCGCGGCGAGTGCTTCGTCGAGCGCTACCTGGACAACCCGCGGCACGTCGAGACCCAGTGCCTGGCCGACAAGCACGGCAACGTGGTGGTCGTCTCGACCCGTGACTGCTCGCTGCAGCGCCGCCACCAGAAGCTGGTCGAGGAGGCGCCCGCGCCGTTCCTGACCGAGGAGCAGAACGCCGAGCTGTACCGGGCGTCCAAGGCCATCCTCAAGGAGGCCGGCTACGAGGGCGCCGGGACCTGCGAGTTCCTGGTGGCGCTGGACGGCACGATCTCCTTCCTGGAGGTCAACACCCGTCTGCAGGTGGAGCACCCGGTCACCGAGGAGGTCACCGGGATCGACCTGGTCCGCGAGATGTTCCGGATCGCGGACGGCGAGGAGCTCGGGTACGACGACCCGGAGGTGCGTGGCCACTCGTTCGAGTTCCGCATCAACGGTGAGGACCCGGGCCGCAACTTCCTGCCGGCCCCGGGCACGGTGACGCTGTTCGCGCCGCCGTCCGGCCCGGGTGTGCGGCTGGACTCGGGCGTGGAGAGCGGTTCGGTGATCGGCCCGGCCTGGGACTCGCTGCTGGCCAAGCTGGTCGTCTCCGGCCGGGACCGCAAGCAGGCGCTGGAGCGGGCGAAGCGCGCGCTGGCGGAGTTCAAGGTCGAGGGCATGGCGACCGCCATCCCGTTCCACCAGGCGGTCGTCACCGACCCGGCGTTCGCGCCGGAGGTACACGGCGGTGACGGGCCGTTCACGGTCTACACCCGGTGGATCGAGACCGAGTTCGACAACACCATCCCCGCGTTCGCCGGTGCGGCCGGCGAGGGCGAGGAGGCCGAGGGCCGGGAGACCGTGGTCGTCGAGGTCGGCGGCAAGCGGATCGAGGTCTCGCTGCCGTCCTCGCTGGGCGTCTCCAGCGTTCCGGCGGCCGGTGCGGGGGCCACGAAGGCCAAGCGCCGGGTGGGGGCGAAGAAGGCCGGTTCGGCGGTCAGCGGTGACACGCTGGCGTCGCCGATGCAGGGCACCATCGTCAAGGTCGCGGTCGAGGAGGGCCAGGTCGTCGCGGAGGGCGAGCTGATCGTCGTCCTGGAGGCGATGAAGATGGAGCAGCCGCTGAACGCGCACAAGGCGGGCACCGTCGTCGGCCTCAAGGCCGGGGTGGGGGCGAGCGTCTCCAGCGGTGCGGCGCTCTGCGAGATCAAGGACTGACGCCTTCCGCGTCGCTCCGCCGCCGGTCCGTACACCTTCGGGTGTGCGGACCGGTCGTGTTTTCGGCGGTGGTGCGAGCGGCGGTGCGGCGGTGGTGCGAGCGGTGCGGGGCGGCGGCCGGAGGGACGGCCGGGAGGGGGTCAGCGTCCGCGCTGGAGGCCGAGTTCGGCGAGTCTGGCCGGCAGCGGCCCGCCCGGGCCCGCCGGTCCGCCAGGGCCGTGCACGCCGGGGCGGCGCTGGCCGGGCAGTGGCGCG
>NZ_BAAAKJ010000342.1:436-7309 GCF_039527695.1 Kitasatospora putterlickiae | reverse complement strand
CGCCGCCGGCGCGTCGAGCACGAGGCCGCCGTCGCGCTCGGCGTGGCCGCCGGCGCCCGGCAGCTGCTCGCCTGCCTGGAGGTGTCGCTGGCCCGCGCGGACGCCGAACGGGCCGCCGTCGAGCAGGCGCGGGCGGCGCGCGAGGCGGAGCTGAAGGAGCACCGCGAGCACGGGCGCGCGCTCAAGGACGAGCTGGACAAGCTGGTCGACGCCGGGCACCGCGACGAGGTGCTGCGGGCCGAGAAGCGGCTGCGGATCGAACAGCTGGAGAGCCGGGCACTGGAGGAGTTCGGCATCGAGGGCTCCGAACTGCTGGCCGCCTACGGGCCGGAGCAGCTCGTCCCGCCGTCCACGCCGGAGGAGGGGCAGGAGCCGGGGGAGCCGCGCCCGTACGTCCGCGCCGAGCAGGAGAAGCGGCTGCGCGCCGCCGAACGGGCCCACCAGCAGCTGGGCAAGGTCAACCCGCTGGCGCTGGAGGAGTTCGCCGCCCTGGAGGAGCGGCACACCTTCCTCGGCGAGCAGCTGGACGACCTCAAGCGCGGCCGGCGCGACCTGCTCGACATCGTCAAGGACGTCGACCAGCGGGTCGAGCAGCTGTTCAGCGCGGCTTACCACGACACCGCCGCGCAGTTCGAGGGCGTGTTCGCCCGGCTGTTCCCGGGCGGCGAGGGCCGTCTGGTGCTCACCGACCCGGAGTCCATGCTGACCACCGGCGTCGAGGTGGAGGCCCGCCCGCCCGGCAAGAAGGTCAAGCGGCTCTCGCTGCTGTCCGGCGGCGAGCGCTCGCTGACCGCGGTGGCGCTGCTGGTCTCGATCTTCAAGGCCAGGCCCAGCCCGTTCTACGTCATGGACGAGGTCGAGGCGGCGCTGGACGAGACCAACCTGCGCCGGCTGATCGCGATCATGGAGGAGCTGCGGGAGAGTTCCCAGCTGATCGTCATCACCCACCAGAAGCTGACCATGGAGTCCGCCGACGCCCTCTACGGGGTGACCATGAAGGGCGACGGCATCTCGCAGGTGATCAGCCAGCGGCTGCGGGAGGAACAGAAGGAGCGGCGGCCCTGACCCGTCGGTGATCCACTTCACCACCTGCGGTTCACGCGGACCGGTGTCGCGGATACTGATGGGGTTATGGAATACGTGA
Organism: Kitasatospora putterlickiae; assembly: GCF_039527695.1. NCBI lineage: Bacteria > Bacillati > Actinomycetota > Actinomycetes > Kitasatosporales > Streptomycetaceae > Kitasatospora > Kitasatospora putterlickiae. The sequence continues at coordinate 6,165 of NZ_BAAAKJ010000342.1, read as the reverse complement.
TTCTTGCCGTAGTCATCGCGGTGGTCGCCGTCGGAGCGATCGCCGGACTCGTCGTTTCCGGCAGACGACGCCAGCAGCTGCCCCCGAAGTCGCAGGCGCCGGTCATCACGGCGCCCCCGACCCCCCGCGAGCCCGCCGTCGGCGAAGAGGCCGCGCCGCCGACCGAGGAACCGCGCCGCACCGTCGAGGAGGTCAAGCTCCCCGAAGCCGAGGCCGAGGTCGAGACCGTCCCCGAGACGGTCGAGGAAGCCCCCGCCATCGAGGTCCCCGAGCCCACCGCCGGCCGCCTGGTCCGGCTGCGCTCGCGGCTCTCCCGTTCGCAGAACTCGCTCGGGAAGGGCCTGCTCTCGCTGCTCTCCCGCGAGCACCTCGACGAGGACACCTGGGAGGAGATCGAGGAGACCCTGCTGACCGCCGACGTCGGCGTGGCCCCCACCCAGGAGCTGGTCGAGCGGCTGCGCACCCGGGTCAAGGTGCTCGGCACCCGCACCCCCGACGAGCTGCGCGGCCTGCTGCGCGAGGAGCTCGTCGGGCTGATCGGCGAGGACTCCGACCGCACCGTGCGCTCCACCAAGCACGAGGAGGGCCCGGCGGTCGTCCTGGTCGTCGGCGTCAACGGCGTCGGCAAGACCACCACCACCGGCAAGCTCGCCCGGGTCCTGGTCGCCGACGGCCGCAAGGTGGTGCTCGGCGCGGCCGACACCTTCCGCGCCGCCGCCGCCGACCAGCTGCAGACCTGGGGCGAGCGGGTCGGCGCGCGCACCGTGCGCGGGCCGGAGGGCGGCGACCCGGCGTCGATCGCCTTCGACGCGGTCAAGGAGGGCATCGCCGAGGGCGCGGACACCGTGCTGGTGGACACCGCCGGGCGCCTGCACACCAAGACCGGCCTGATGGACGAGCTGGGCAAGGTCAAGCGGGTCGTCGAGAAGCACGGCCCGGTGGACGAGGTGCTGCTGGTGCTGGACGCCACCACCGGTCAGAACGGGCTGATCCAGGCCCGGGTCTTCGCCGAGGTGGTCGACATCACCGGCATCGTGCTGACCAAGCTGGACGGCACGGCCAAGGGCGGCATCGTGGTGGCCGTCCAGCGCGAGCTGGGCGTGCCGGTCAAGCTGATCGGTCTCGGCGAGGGTGCCGACGACCTGGCGCCGTTCGAGCCGGGCGCGTTCGTGGACGCGCTGATCGGGGACTGAGCACCGGCCGGTGCCACCGATGAAGGGTCCGCTCCCGCAAGGGGCGGGCCCTTCGGCGTACCCGGCACGGGCCGGAGGCCCCCCGCCCCGAGCCGAAGGGGCGCGCCGGTGCCGAAAGGGAGAAGGGTCAAGCCGCCGACGGAGGAGGTGGCGCCGTGCCCGCCGACCGTCGGCGCCGGGTTGGAGCGCCCCGGAGGCGAGCGGGCGAGTAGGAGTGAAGGGTCAAGCCGCCGACGGAGGAGGTGGCGCCGTGCCCGCCGACCGTCGGCGCCGGGTTGGAGCGCCCCGGAGGCGAGCGGGCGAGATCACAGTCACGCGATCCAGGCGGGTTCCCGGGTGCGTTCGCGGCCGCGGTGGCAGGCGTAGGCGAGGGTGCCGAGCAACAGTCGGGCCTCGGGGGGGCAGCCGGCGTTGTCGCGGGTGGGGCGGCGCAGCCAGCGGACCGGGCCGAGGCCGGCCAGCACGGTGGGCGGCGCGGCGACGAAGCTGCCCTCGCCGTGGCAGGTGAGGTCGAGCGCGGCGTCGTCCCAGCCCATCCGGTAGAGCAGGTCGGGCAGCCGGCGGGCGGTGCCCGGCGCGACCAGGAACTGCAGCCGCCCGGTGGGCGCGGCGAGCACCGGGCCCACCTGGGTGCCCATCCGCTCCAGCCGGACCAGCGCCTGCAGGCCGGCCGGCTCGGGCACGTCGAGGACGTCGAAGGCGCGGCCGGTGGGGAACAGCACCGAGACGTCGGTGCCGGGACGGTCGGCCGGTCCGATGCCGGGGACCGGGTGCAGGCCGGGGGCGGCGCAGCGCGGCGCACCGCAGTGGCAGCGGTCCGGGGTGGTGGCGGTGCGGGCCGGCTCGCCGACGACGACGGCCCAGCCCCACCGGCCGGTGTACTCCGCGGCAGCCTGGTTCGCGGTGGCGCGGGTGCGGTTGCGCGCGCCCAGCGGCGCCCGCCGCAGGTGCCCCAGTCGAAGTACGCCGAACAGGTTGTCCATGCCTCCCCCAACAGGATGTCGTTGCCGATGGTTACGGGACGGTGACTGTGTGTTGTTTTTCCTGTGCGTGGTGCGTGGTGCGGTGGCGGCGCGCAGCGCGCGGTGTGCGCCAGTTGCCCTGATGCGCCTCGTGCGCCGCCTTGTGGCCGGCGGTGCCGATGCCGGATCGTCTGTGCGCGGGAGGGCTGTCGGTCGGTGCGGGTGCGAAATCCGCCTGTGGCGGCGGCGGTTCGCCTGAAAAGCCGGGTGCCGTCGGGGACTTGGCGGCCCGCATATGCCGGGCCGTCGGGACTTCCTAGTGAACCGTCTGCCGGCACGGTTCGGTTCACTCCTGGGGGTGGCGAAAGGTGGCGTTTCGCCAGGGCCGCTCCCCGGGGCGGTGCGCGGGGCGTTACGTTCAGCACACGGGCCTCGTCGGGGAGTCCGCTCCGGGCCATGCCGGGCCGGGAGTTGGGAAGCTGACGGTTCGTCCGCCGCGGCGGTGCCGCGGTCCGGTACGAGCGGTCCGGTACGACACGTCTGGTAAGAGCCCGCAACCGTCGGGCGGTCACGATCGGGGCCCCGGGGCCCGGGCGGGATGGGGACGGACCCATGGCAGAGAAGCAACCCAACGAGAAGCTGACCACGTGGTTCGCCCGTAGCGGCTGGTCCAAGGGGGAGTTGGCCCGCCAGGTCAACCGCCGGGCCCGGCAGATCGGGGCCCACCACGTCTCCACGGACACCTCGCGGGTGCGGCGCTGGCTCGACGGCGAACAGCCGCGCGAGCCGATCCCCAAGATCATGTCGGAGCTGTTCTCCGAGCGGTTCGGCTCGGTGGTCTCGATCGAGGACCTCGGCCTGCGCGCCGCCGTGCCGGTCTCCACCGTCGGCGGCGGCGTCGACCTGCCGTGGAGCGCGCCGCAGACCGTCCAGCTGATCAGCGACTACTCGCGCAGCGACCTCATGCTCAACCGGCGCGGCTTCCTGGGCACCTCGCTCGCCCTGACCGCCGGTGCCGCGCTGATCGAGCCGATGCAGCGCTGGCTGGCGCCCGGCCCCACCGGTGCGCCCACCCCGATCCTGACCGCGGCCAACGGCGGCGAGCCGTTCACCGGCCGGCTCTCCGAGCCCGAGCTGGAACTGCTGGAGCAGACCACCGTCATGTTCCGGCAGTGGGACGCGCAGAACGGCGGCGGCCTGCGCCGCAAGGCCGTGGTCGGCCAGCTCCACGAGGTCACCGACCTGCTGCAGGAGACCTACCCCGAGCAGACCACCAAGCGGCTGTTCCGGCTCACCGCCGAGCTGGCCCACCTGGCCGGCTGGATGTCCTACGACGTCGGCATGCACCCCAGCGCGCAGAAGTACTACGTGCTGGCGCTGCACGCCGCCAAGGAGGCCGGGGACCGCCCGTTCGGCGCGCTGATCCTCACCGACATGAGCCGGCAGATGATCCACCTCAACCGGGGCGAGGACGCGCTGGAACTGATCCACCTCGCCCAGTACGGCAGCCGGGACACCGCCACCCCGCGCCAGCAGTCGCTGCTCTACGCGATGGAGGCGCGCGCGTACGCCACGATCGGCGAGGTGAACCGGTGCGCCCGGGCGATCCGGCTGTCCGAGGACACCTTCACCGACATCCGCGAGGGCGACGGCGATCCGGACTGGCTGAAGTTCTTCTCCCCGGCCGAGCTGAACGCGGAGAACGCGCACTCCTTCCGCGACCTCGCGTACCACTCGGACAACTCCGAGCTGTACGCCTCGATGTCGGCGCCGGTGATGGAGCGCGCGGTCGACCTGTTCCGGCAGGACGGCGACCACGTCCGCTCGTACGCCTTCAACCTGGTCGGCATGGCCAGCGTGCACCTGTTGCAGAACGAGCCGGAGGAGGCCGCGGTCTTCGCCGAGCAGGCGGTGGACATCGCGACCAAGGTCCGCTCCGAGCGGCTCAACTCGCGGGTCCGCAAGACCACCGAGGCCGCCGCCGCCCGGTTCAAGGGCGTGGACGCGGTCAGCCGGCTCAAGGAGCGGGTGGTCCAGGACATCCCCGAATACGTCTCGGTGGTCTGAGCCCCCACCGCGACTCCCCTCACCGACCGTGCCGGCCGCCGACGGCACGGTCGGTGCCGCGTTCACGCGGGTGTAACCCGGCCGTCGCCCTCGTCACGGTGGTGAAACACCGGACCGCATCGGCCGAAACCAGCCTTCGGCACGCTCCTGGTCAACGCCGACGCCCCGGGTGCACGGGACAGGGACCCGGGTGCGGATCGGCTTCCAGTCAGGAGGAGAGCCGATGCCGGACGGCTTCAGCGCGGGCGACACCGCCTTCGTACTCATCAGCGCGGCCCTGGTCATGGTGATGACCCCGGGGCTGGCGTTCTTCTACGGGGGGATGGTCCGGGCCAAGAGCACGCTGAACATGCTGGCGATGAGCTTCCTCTCGCTGGGCGTCGTCACCGTGCTGTGGGTCCTCTACGGCTACTCGCTCAGCTTCGGACCCGACGCGGGCGCCGGCCTGATCGGCAACCTGGACTTCCTCGGGATGCGCGGCGTCGGCCTCACCGACCTCACCGGGACGATCCCGGTGACGGCGTTCTCCGCCTTCCAGTTGATGTTCGCGGTCATCACCCCGGCGCTGATCAGCGGGGCGATCGCGGACCGTGCGAGATTCGCGGCCTGGGGCCTGTTCGTCGCGCTCTGGGCGACGGTGGTGTACTTCCCGGTCGCCCACTGGGTGTTCTTCTTCGACGGTGGTCACGGCGGCTGGCTCGGCGACCGCAACGGCGTGATCGACTTCGCCGGCGGGACGGCCGTGCACATCAACGCCGGGGCCGCGGGCCTGGCGCTCTGCCTGGTGCTCGGCAAGCGGATCGGCTTCCGCAAGGACCCGATGCGGCCGCACTCGCTGCCGCTGGTGATGCTCGGCTCCGGGCTGCTCTGGTTCGGCTGGTTCGGCTTCAATGCCGGCTCGGCGCTGGCCGCCAACGGCGTCGCGGCGATGGCCCTGCTCAACACCCAGGTCGCGACCGGCGCCGCGCTGGTCGGCTGGCTGGTCTTCGAGCGGCTGCGGCACGGCGCGTTCACCACGCTGGGCGCCGCCTCCGGCGCGGTGGCGGGCCTGGTGGCGATCACCCCGGCCTGCGGCTCGGTCTCCCCGCTCGGCGCGGTGGCGATCGGCCTGGCCGCCGGTGCCGCCTGCGCGGCCGCGATCAGCCTCAAGTACCGCTGGGGCTTCGACGACTCGCTCGACGTGGTCGGTGTGCACGCCGTCGGCGGGGTGATCGGCTCGCTGCTGGTCGGCCTGTTCGCCACCGGGACGGTCGGCCAGAGCGCCAGGGGGCTGTTCTACGGCGGCGGGCCGGCGCAGCTCGGCAAGCAGGCGATGGGCGTGGCGGTGGTCGGCGTCTACTCCTTCGTGCTCTCCTGGCTGCTGGCCAAGGCGGTCGACCGGCTGATCGGGTTCCGGGTCGCCGAGGAGGTCGAGGTGGCCGGCATCGACCAGGCCGAGCACGCCGAGTCCGCGTACGACCTCAGCGCGCTGGGCTCCGGCCTGGGCCGGACGGCCGCCCCGGCCGTA
>NZ_BAAAKJ010000342.1:0-418 GCF_039527695.1 Kitasatospora putterlickiae | reverse complement strand
CGAGAGGAAGACCGAGGTGGACGCCCGATGAAGCTCATCACCGCCGTCATCAAGCCCTACCGCCTGGACGAGGTGAAGGCCGCCCTGCAGGCCTTCGGCGTGCACGGCCTGACCGTCTCGGAGGCCAGCGGTTACGGCCGGCAGCGCGGCCACACCGAGGTCTACCGGGGAGCGGAGTACATCGTGGACCTGGTTCCCAAGGTCAGGGTGGAGGTCCTGGTCGAGGACGAGGACGCCGAGCCGCTGATCGACGTCCTGGTCGACGCGGCCCGGACCGGCAAGATCGGCGACGGCAAGGTCTGGACGGTCCCGGTCGAGACGGCCGTCCGGGTCCGCACCGGCGAACGCGGCCCCGACGCCCTCTGAGGGTCCGACCGGATGGCCACCGCCCCCGACGCCCGCCGGCCCGGCGCCGCCG